>NZ_CAXLMO010000061.1:0-17561 GCF_964187635.1 Candidatus Seribacter sulfatis
CCCAATAATTGACTGTAAGCAATTACGTCGGTTTTTACCGCGTCTGGAAGGGCATTGGTCGCATTCGCACCGGCCTGTAGTGCTTTACCTCCGAAAGCGATTGCGGAGACGCCTTCCTTTAAGATGACAATGTTATGGCCCATCGCAATCTTGGGTAATGTACCTTCGTTTTTGAATTCCAATTCAATTTGCTCCCCTGCCTTGACCTCAAATTCTTTTACGCTGAATTGCATTTGATCGTTTCCGGATATGGAAACCTTGGTCGCTGCCTGAAGGTTTGTAAAAAGCAAACATGATAGAGTAATGATAGATAAATAATTCATTTTCAGTTATCTATTGGTGAATTAAAAAAATCCAATTCGAAGTAAATGTTTTTTAACCGTTCGTTCCTTTCGTTCAGTCTTTAATAGTCAGACTGTTTGCTTTCTTTAGCTAGGTACTGATTTTTAACTCTTAATAAATTATTTTTATATTAATAGAAACTTTCTAGAGAAAAACCCTTTCAGGAATGGGGAGTTGTAAATAGGATAGAATTGTGGGGTCTCATTCTTAAAAAGAAGACACTGAAAGTAGTCAGTCAGAATTCTTAAACGCGGAAAGTATTGATACTCTTAAACAATAATGATGGGGAGTTGTAAATAGAATACAATTGTGGGGTCTCATTCTTAAAAAGAAGACACTGAAAGTAGTCAGTCAGAATTCTTAAACGCGGAAAGTATTGATACTCTTAAACAAGAATGTCTTGAAGAGATCGGTGGTTTCGGGAATAAATTTGAGTCCCAGTACTAATTAATTTGGTACTTTACCCGGCTCATTCGTTAGGCAGTTCAGTTGAATTCTGTTGAATTTCTTCTAAATCAAATGTCAATGATTTGCTTTGGTTCGAGTCAATTACAACCAACTGCCCATGAACTAAAGCGGAGCAAAGTTTTTTTACTAAGTCTGACTTCATTGCCTCTTCTGGGCTCAAACCTAAGTTTGAACCAAATCTGTCAATTAATTCGTTAAACATATAATAGTAATGTTTTCTTTTTTGAATTTCTTACACGGAAATAAAAATAATTTATTTTTTATCTGGATAGATGAAATGGTTTTAAATTTGAAATATAAACTATGCATAAGTATCAAATAGCAGGGTGATCAAGTTAAATTTAATTCCTCCCTGAACCTGACTTTTAAAATGCTAAATAATAATGATTTGACTGGGATTTTTGAAAAATTGAAAATTGTACTAGATCATAAAGAGAAGGTTTAAAAAGAATCTGTAAATTGCGAGTCATCCTTGATCTTAAAAACTTGGTTCCGATTAGAATCTACGATAACCACATGACCGTGAATCAGGTCCGAGCAGAGCTCTTTTATAAAATCTGATTTTAAAGCTTCATCGGGGGTTAAGTTTAAATTGTTTCTGAGCCGATCTATTAAATTGTAAAACATGTTATTTAGGAATTGTACTTAATGCAGATTTTACCTCAAAATATTTTAGTAAGTTAGGTGGTGTTGTATATAAATAATAAGTTACAGCATTTCTTAAATTAGCCCTTTATCTTACAAATTTCTCAAAATGAATACACAGGATTTAGGAACACATTCGACTCCGGTAACTAAAAGCTCTAAATATTTAATAATTGAACGATTCCATAGAATCCTGTCCCTATTACTAATAACCAAGGATGACTCAAAGGGATCAGTGGTGGAGTGGGAGTTTAGGTAGTTTTAATCTACTTCAAAGGCCAAGCAAGCCTCTGTTAATGATGCCGGTGCAATATTTAGCCAGTAAGGATCACATCGAGGAGGGTTTGACCAAATTTTTTTAATTTTGCTTCACCAATCCCGCTAATACCGAGCATTTCCTCAAAGCTTTGGGGTCTTGCTTGGGCGAGTTCAATTAAAGTTTTATCGTTGAAAATAACATAAGCGGGAACCCGTCTCTTTTTAGCCATTTGCTGACGGGCAGTTCTGAGGTTTTCATAGAGTGACTGATCGAGATCATTATCCAGCACGACTTTAGACTTTTTACCTGATTTTTCTTTTTTGGCTTTTTGCTTTTCTGTCAATTTACGAAAGTTGACACTTTCTTTCTTTTTTAGAAAAAGAAATCCTTTCTCCGTAATCTTGATTCCATTGTGTTCATTGACATCGACCATGAGAAGGTTTTGCGAAACCAACTGTCGGAAAATATTCTGCCACTCGTTTTTGCTCAGTTTATCCCCGATCCCAAATGTGCTTTGCTTGTCGTGTCCAAATCGTTGGATACGGTCATCCACCTTACCCATCAATACATCGACCACATAGACCATGCCAAATCTTTGTCCCGTCCTAAATACTGCGGAAAGAGCCATTTGGGCTGCAATAGTACCGTCAAAGGTTTCCGGTTTGGTGTCACAGGTATCGCAATTTCCGCATGGTTCACCGGTATCGTCAAAATATTCAAGCAGTATTTGCCGTCTGCAGATTGCGGCCTCGCACAACCCGAGTAGGGCGTTGAGTTTTTGATTTTCGATACGTTTTTGGATATCCGGGGCCTCCGAGTTTTCGATCCAGTTTCGCTGCATGGCGGCATCATCCATTCCATAAATCATGTAGGCATTGGAAGGCAGTCCGTCGCGTCCAGCCCGTCCGGTTTCCTGGTAATATGCCTCAATTGATTTGGGAATGTTCATGTGGGCAACATAACGAACATCGGGTTTATCAATCCCCATGCCAAATGCGATAGTCGCAACAATAATAATATTGTCTTCTCGCAGGAAACGGTCCTGATTTCGGCTCCTTACCTGGGGAGTCAGACCGGCATGGTAGGGGAGGGCATTGATATCCTTTCCCTGTAACCACTCGGCCATATCCTCGACTTTTTTCCGAGAAATACAGTAAATGATCCCGCTGTCCTCCGAGTGATTGTTTTTAATAAAATCAAAAACCTGTTTTTTCGGATTATTTCGTTCTAAAATGGAGTAGTGAATATTCGGCCGGTCAAACCCACCAACAAAAGTTTTTCCATCCCCAAGTTTCAGCCGGTCAACAATGTCTTTTCGCGTCGCCTTATCCGCCGTGGCGGTCAGGGCAATCCGGGGTATTCCCTTAAACCGCCTGGCGAGAAGGGAAAGGGCAGTGTAATCCGGGCGAAAGTCGTGGCCCCACTGGGATACGCAATGAGCCTCATCAATCGCAAAGAGGGCAATGTTTACCTGATCTAGTAATTCAAGGAATTCCTCCATGACCAGACGTTCGGGGGCAACATATAATAGATCTAACTGATTATTTTCCAGCTTCTGCCTGACCCGGAGTACCTCTCCATAAGGCATCCCGGAATTAATGGCACCTGCAGAAATACCGAGCTGTTCAAGTGCAGTGATTTGATCCTGCATCAGGGCGATCAGAGGAGAAATAATTACCCCCACTCCTTCCCGGCAAAGTGAGGGGATTTGGTAGCAGAGTGATTTTCCGCTTCCAGTGGGCATCAGGACAAAAGCACTTCCCCCTTGGACGACATGATCAATAATCCCTGCCTGTTGCCCCCGAAACTGACCATAACCGTAGGTCTGCTTGAGGATAGTCAGCGGATTATTCACGGATTGATGCACGGTGATTTAGGATGATAATAAATGAGAATTGATTGAGGAATGAACCGAACTGAAATAATAAACAAATACCTTATTTGCCACTTCTTGGACTCCGTCGAGCCAATAAAGAATTTATCGGGATTTTGAGTCAGATTTTATTAAGTCAACAGGGTTTAGTTGCTTTCATTTCGAGATTCTTCTCCGATCTTTTCCAATTGTCACTACCCGCTATGGACTTGTAGGTCCTCTTTTCGGCAAAACCAATACCGCCGAATGGGTTGCTCCTCTTGTATGGTCAAGATTGAACCTGCCTGAAGGGCGTCTTTTCTTTTTTGTATTTTCAGTTTCTCATTGTACTCTTTATCGATGCGTATAATCCCTCCCTCCTGGTCATTGGTAGTCACCTCAATCATTTCCACCTGAAAGAAAACCACATTTTTAGATTCGTGATATTAAAATGATGGTGTTAGCCAAGGGGCTGTTGAGTGCTAATTTCTCATCAAGGTGAAATTGGGCCAAATTCGGACGAACCGCTCCTCCGTAAGCCTTTCCTGCGGGTGGGTGAATGGTAATAACATACTTCATTTCATGGTGGTTGTTTCTTTCTTCACTATCTTCGATGATGAATCGTTTGGAACTTGAATTGACGAAGTTTGTGATTCGTTCGAGAAACAAACTTTTTCTTTTACAATAGGTAGATGCTATAGGGTTTTATTAGGTTTTAAGCTTCACTCGAGTTGGTATTTTTGCTAATATGTTTATTTGTTATTGGTCGTGATCAATTTACTATTGTAAGCCTTTAAGCTACTCCCTCCCAAACATTAACATTACTAATATTATGTCTATTCGTTCGTTCCTTTTTTACGCTCTTGTTGTGGTTTGTTCTTCAATGGGACTTCTCAAAGAGTCCAATGCCGCAAATGCAAAGAAAGAGTCGGTTAAGCCTTATTCATGGACTACAGATCATGTTCATGTCGGAGTACGCTGGCAACCTTTCGGTCTGAACGGGTGTGATATGAATGATGCGAATAGACCCCTGATTTCTGAACATAGTAGTTATGCACAGTTTTGGGTGAGTTGGAATGCGGCAGAACCGACTGAGAAGCACACGGATTATAAGAATAATATTTCCGGGTACCTGAAAGCGATTGAAAATGCAGTGGATGCCTGCGTAGCACGGGGAGTCAAAACGGAATTGGTAATGTGGCACTGTCCGGGATGGGCGTCCGAATCGGGGAAACCAGGAGCCTGGAAACCGAGGGTGGGGGAATATCCTGAATTTGCTAAGCGAATGGCAACACATTTTAAGGGTAGGGTAGATGCCTTCCAGCTTTATCATGAGGTCAACCTGCAGGGCATGATGAACCAGGCGGATATGAATTTTATTATTAACGAGGTTTTCACCAATGGTGGAAGAGCGATTCGCAAGGTGTACGACGCAGAGCCAAAAACACCTGTCATCATATCGACTTCGGGAACTTCTCCCTGCCAGCCTTGTGGGGCACGTGAAGGTTTAAAGGGTGTGGGCGCAGTAGCGGTGGATGATTACTACAATCAATTGATTGCCAATAAGGAAATGATGGATGTGGTGGATGCTTTAAATCTGAATATTTCGGACCACTCCAATGGATATGGCAAAATGGATGGCAAGATCATCCCCAATTGCTGGACTCAGTATGATTTGGCTCGCTCTAAATTGGATAAGGCGAATTATTTATCGAAATCAGTTCTCTCTTCGGAGTCTTGGATTGTATGGGATAATTCCTCCAATAACCATGATGTAAATGGAGATGGCGTTAAAAATGAGGTCGATGCGTTTGATAAGACAGTGACCATTTTTGGTAAAGTGTTGGAGCGTGGTTTGAACACGGTGAACATGCCCTGGTGCGATAATTCAAGCCGTTGGTCGATGGGACTGGTCAAGCGGGTGGATTATAATGGAAGAGTGAAGAAACTAAAACCCGAATGGGTGATTCCATCCAATGACGGAGGACCGGATATTGTTACCCGTAAGCTTGGTTTACGGGGTGGATCGGATGATACTTTTCAACCGGTGGAAAATGATGCGAAGGGATTACCATTCACGGTTGAAGATTACATCAATCCGGGCGATCCCAATCATCTGCATTATTATGTGTGGCGTTGGTATTCTCAATTTGCAGGTGGTTCGGATGAGGTCATCCGTCATGCGATTAAAGGGGAGGATGGGAATGATATTCTTGTTTCTGGAAATGGTATGACAGGTAAGGAACAATACAAAATTTCGTCTTATAATCGGACTAAAAATAGTTTTACTGTTTTAGTTTACTCAGGAGGTGCGAATGGAAAAGGCACCTTTGAAATTGCCATCCCCTCTACCATTCAAAATGGGGTGCACTATAACAATGATCATTCCATGAACGATTTCCGTGGGGAGGGTTTCAGGGAAGGAACTAAGTATAGAGGCAATATTGTGACCAAGGACATCAGTCGGAAAGATGGAAGTGATCAAAATTCTATAACATTGCAGGTTTCGGATGCTGTCGTAGTTAATGGAGTTTTAAAAGCGAGGGTAAGTGAAGCACGTAAATTCACCACCATCGAATTTTACGAAGTTAAATAGGACCGTTCTCTCGGCTTTCCTTTTTCATTTGATCCCAGATTTCCTCGGTTCGTATCAATTGGGCAGCATCATTCTTTTTTTGGTTTTTTTCCAAAAGCATGAAGTGCATTGCCCGAAAATTGATGTATAGTTCTCTGGCTTGATTCGGATTCGAAGTAATGTCGCTGCAGTCTGCAAAGACTTCCGAGTTCAAATTATTTTCCAATTCCCAAAAGGCCTCCACGAGGAGCCTGTCGGGAATATTCACAAAAATTGTTCGGCTTTGAACAAACTAAATGAACTTGTGAATGAACATACGAGTGCGTTCAGGGTTGGTAGGGTTGGTGAGAATATCCGATGGAATCAAGCATGCCCATGAGTTGCCTGCCGTATTTGAGGTAAATTTCAATCGGATCTTCCTTGGATCCTGTGTTTGAATCCGCATCATGAAAAACCGCGGCGAGGTGAGGTTCGATCGAAATTCCCCCGTCATATCCGCTTTTCATCAGGTCAGTCATCACATCTAATACACGGCCCTTTCCCTCTCCGGGATAGGTATATACTTCCTTGTTTCCATTTTCTGGTAATGGATTGAGGCAGTCCTTGACATGAACATAGGCAATATGGTCTTTCACATTTAGATAAAATTCCCAAGGGTCCTGCCAATGGTTTCCCTCTCTCGATCGGTCACGGTTAAATACAGGATTTCCGGTGTCGTATACCAGTTTTATACCCGGGAGGGCATCGATAAGTTCAAGAGTGTGTTGCCAACTCATTCCCCCGTAGTTCATGCAGTTTTCATGCACCACGGTAATCCCCTCAGCACTAAATGCATCAAGAATGAGTTGCAGGCGCCTGATACGTTCCTTCGCCATTAACTCGACCCCTTCAATTACTTTATAGCTCATTACCCGAACAAAGCGGGTGCCCAATTTTTTCATCCGGGGAATAGTTCGGTTGATCTCCGCCTCGGTAATGGCAAAGTCGTCACGTACATCTTTTCCCCAATTGGCAATGGCAGACCCAAAGGCGTTAATATGGACACCGCTTCCATCCAGTGTCTCGCAGACCTGATCAAATGCTTCCTCACTTAGATCGTGAATGTTCTTCCCATTGATGAAGCGAGATTCAATCGCGTTCCATCCGAGTTGTCGGGTCACTTCAATTTGAGTTTCAATATTTTGGGACGCTTCGTCCGCAATGCCGGTTAAATACATAATTTAAATTGTTACATTAGAGAGAGATTTTAGCACCATCGTTCTTCATGGACTGGTAAATAGCGGTGATTAATTCAACTGCCCGCCTGCCTTCCGTACCGTCGATTTCGGGTTTCTCACCGTTACGTAGTGCGTGGAGTGCATTTTCAAAATTTCGCTGGTGCCAGAGAAAATCGATCGCTTTGGGGTCCGCTGCCCCAGCCCCTGATGTATTTTCATACACTCCATGTTCGGAGAGAATTTTTTCATCTGCGGGTTGGTGATTTTTCAAATCCCATACGCTAAATTTGTCGTCCACCATCATGATAGATCCTTGGTCCCCGCAGATATGGATGGATGCAGGTAGCCCGGTGTTGGAAAAACAGGCGGTGGAAGCTTGGATGACTCCGCGAGCTCCGGATTTAAATTCAACAATTGCTACGGCTACATCCTCCACTTCAATTCCTTCGTGTGCTTCCAAGCCGCCCGAGGCGGATACAGATTTTACATCCCCCAATAAATGAAGCATGAGATCGATCGTATGGATCGACTGGTTCATTAGGGCACCCCCGCCATCAAGGTTCCAGGTTCCGCGCCACGCTCCGCTGTCGTAGTATTCCTGAGAGCGCCACCACTTAATTGCAGTGTCACAGAGCACAATTTTTCCAAGCCTTCCCTCCTCGATTGCTTTTTTGAAAATGTAAGTGGAGTCATTAAAACGACGTGGGAATACACCGGAAAGAGAAACTTTATTTTTCTCGCAAATCCCGATCATCTGATCAATTCGCTCGGTGGTGACTTCCAGTGGTTTTTCACAAATGATATGCTTTCCCGCCTCTGCCGCTGCGGTGACATGATCAAGATGGGCACCACTGACTGAGCAAATGGTGACCACCTCCATATCAGGATGACGGAGGAATTCACTTAGGTCGGAGTAACCGGTACAGCCGTATTTGTCCGCGAATGTTTTTGCTTTTTCGTCCTTACGGGCAAAGGCGGCGACTAATTCCGCACCCTCCATGGCTTGAATGGCTTGGGCGTGAAAATCAGCGATCACGCCCGCACCAATAATTCCAATTTTAAAAGATTTCATTTTGTAAGTTGTACCTCTTCAATAGACCGAAGGGTCAGAGTTCAAGGATTTTGATATTTTTAAAGCGGTACACCTGACCTTTTTCACCGTGGTGTTGAATCGCAATGAATCCCTTGGCATCAGTTGAATCTTTCAAATCGGTGGTCTTGACCCCGTTTACCCAAATTTGAATATGCTCGCCCAGACAGCGGATTTTGTAATGGTTCCAATCACTTCGCTTAAAGGCTCCACTCCTATCCTTTTTCCAATGTTCGTCGTTGTATGGATTTACGATTGGTTTTTTCGGATGAATCCAACCGCGCCGACCTTCGTCGTATAAACCACCGGACCAATTACGGTCGGAACCGTCCACTTCTGCTTGATAGCCGAACATGCTTCCATTCTCCCTTTTTTGGGAGCGAAAAAGAAAGCCGGAATTCGCTTTTCCTTCAGGCAATTTTATTTCTGCCTCGAGGATGAAGTCGCTAAATTTTTGGTCGTAGGCAAGAAAGAATTTTTTATTCGCGATTAGTTCGATCACTCCTTTAACCACTTTAAATTCACCGTGGGAATAGGGGTTGTGCCATCCGGATAAATCCTTTCCATTAAACAAATTGACCCATTTGTGTTTGGACTTCTCGGCACCCAATGGAGAAAGGAAAAGGGAGGTAACAAACGGGAAAAGTACGAGGAAGCAAAATTTCATAGTAAAAAGAGTTAGTGGTGGTGGACCGAGTTACTGAGTTTTTTAAACTAAATTGACACCAGGCTTAACTCGTGTAAAGCCTTTATGTTTATAAATTCTATTCCTTTATGAAAGTACTGCTTACCACCACTTCTTTTCAAGACACACCCGGACCCCATCACGACAAACTCAGTGAAGCCGGGTTTGAACTTCTCTGTGAACGGGGCCCGTTGACAGAAGCCCGGATGCTTGAGTTAGTGGGGGATGTAGACGCCTTTATCTGTGGGGATGATGAAATCACTAAGGCAGTAGTCGACCGGGCTCTTCCCCGTTTGAAAGTGATTTCCAAGTATGGAATTGGGTTGGATAAGATTGATGTCGGTTATGTTACGGAGAAAAAAATACCGCTTACTTTTTGCCCCGGGGTAAACCACACCACAGTGGCGGAACATACTTTTGCTCTGCTTCTTGCTTTGTCGAGGCAGTTAATTACAGAGGCAAATCACTGTGCGGCTGGCGAGTGGGTACGATTGACTGGAAATGAAATTATGGGAAAAACTATTTCCATCATTGGAATGGGCCGGATTGGTAAAGAAGTCGCAATCCGGGCGAAGGCATTCGGAATGAAAGCGGTCGGGTTTGATCTTTATTGGGACGAAAAATTTGCCCGTGAGTATAATGTGAAACGCTGCGAAAATATTGAAGAGGCACTGAATGCCGGGGAAGTGGTCAGCTTGCATGTCAACTTAACCGATGAAACGAGAGATTTGATTAATGCGGAAAGTATTTTAAAAATGAAGGACGGGGTAATTATCCTGAACTGTGCACGAGGAGAAATTGTCAATTCAAGCGACCTTGCCGATGCATTAAATTGCGAAAAGGTGGGCGGCTATGGTGCGGATGTTCTCGATATTGAACCGCCTCCGTCTGACCACCCGATTTTACGGGCTAAAAATACAGTGATCACTCCGCACATCGGATCGCGTACCTATGAGTCCGTACAAAGACAGGCAGGAATGGCGGCGGAGAATCTGATTCTTGCCTTGAAGGGTGAGAAACCACTTGCCCAGGCAAACGATGTGCCGATAATAAACCACACTTGATCGAAATTTTCACACTCATTCAGAAGCATGAACCAGAGCGACGAACAGTTTTACATAGTACCCGAGGGCACACACAATACCCTTGTTAAAAATGCCTATGCTCACCGAGGTTTTGACCAGGAGGAGTGTGATGCCGCGGCTCGCTTTTCTTCCTACGCCACCCATCACGGCATACGGACGCACAATGCATTAAAAGCATTGCACTTGGACGATCTTTTTGGATCGAAAGCGGGGGGATGCAAACCATCGGCTACAATCATTAAAAAGGAGAGTCGTTTTGGAGCCTCTCAGGTTTGGGATTGTCAGTATAAATTGGGCCAGGCTACGGCTTATGAGGCCATGGATGCCTGCATCGAATTGGCAGATAAATACGGGATTGGGCAAATCTCGGTGGATCACGCATTTCATTATCTTTGGGGTGGTGGCTATGTAATGGAGGCAGCCAAGAAGGGCTACATTGCCTACACTAATTGCACGGCTGCGATTACGGAAGTGGTTCCCTTCATGGGGAGTAGTCCGACTTTGGGTACGAATCCCCATTCCTGGGGTTTTCCTACCACTGAGGCACTTGGCTTTCCTATTGTGATTGATTGGGCGACCTCGGTCATTGCAATGGGGCGGGTTCAACAACTCAAGAGGGAAGGAAAGTCTCTTCCTCCGGGTGCTGCGGTTGATTCCGAGGGCAATGAAACCACAGACCCCCATCAGGTCGCCGCTCTTAAACCTTTCGGTGCTCATAAGGGGTATGGTTTATCATTGATCAATGAATTGGTGGCCGGGTTTATTGGTGCGTCCAAGCCCACGCTACGGAGCAAGCATTTGAATGATGGAGATAAGCACACCCCTAATTTTTATTTTCAGGTTATCCATCCGGAAGCACTGAGTAGCGGGGCATTCGCGCATGGAAGAAATCAGTCTGAAAATATAAAAGTCGTACTTGATGATATTTTAGGGGAAGGGAATGAAAAATGTATTATTCCCGGGCAGATTGAGGCCCAATTTGCGAAGTTATCCGAAGAGGCAGGGGGACTGCTTTTTTCGGAAAAGGAAATTGAAGAATTTAATTTGATTGCAAAGGAGTGCGGATCGGAACCTTGGCAATTAAGTGCCTTAGAAAAAAGTGGAAATTAATTTATGAGTCTCGACATTAAATCAAAATCTGACTGCCGTTACGACCTTGTCTCGCTCGGTGAAATTATGCTTCGTCTCGATCCGGGTGAGGGCAGAATACGAACGGCACGAAATTTTTCCGCCTGGGAAGGGGGAGGGGAGTACAATGTGGCCCGCGGATTACGCCGATGCTTCGGAATGGACACGGGAGTAGTTACCGCATTTGCGGATAATGAGATCGGCCGATTAATAGAGGATTTTATTTTGCAGGGTGGTGTGGACACTTCGCTGGTTCGTTGGGTTCCCTATGACGGACTCGGACGGGAAGTGAGGAACGGGCTAAACTTCACTGAGCGCGGTTTTGGTATTCGCGGAGCGGTCGGAGTACCTGACCGTGGACTGACTGCAGCCTCTCAATTGAAAGTCGGAGATATTGATTGGGATGACCTATTTGGAAACCAGGGTGTTCGCTGGTTTCACACCGGGGGGATCTTCGCGGCGTTGTCCGAGTCCACTGCAGAAGTTACTGCGGAAGCGGTACAGTCTGCCCAGAAATACGGAACCGTGGTTTCTTATGATCTGAACTACCGTCCATCGCTTTGGAAATCGATCGGTGGGATTGAAAAGGCCCAGGAAGTGAATCGTGCGATTGCCCGGAATGTGGATGTGATGATCGGGAATGAGGAAGACTTTACTGCCTGTCTCGGATTTGAAGTGGAAGGTGTGGACGAAGCAATTTCTACGATCGAGGTGGATAGTTTTAAGAAAATGATCACCCAGGTAGTGACCGAGTTTCCCAATTTTAAGGCGACTGCGACCACGCTGCGTACCGTGAAGACGGCCACACTGAACGATTGGGGTGCGATCTGCTGGCAGGATGGAAATTTTTATGAGGCGGTTCATCGTCCGGATCTAGAGATTATGGATCGGGTCGGCGGCGGAGACAGTTTTGCCTCCGGTTTAATTTATGGATTTCTTCAGGGGCATGATGGGGATCAGGCAGTAAATTACGGAGCAGCTCATGGGGCTCTGGCGATGACAACACCGGGAGATACTTCCATGGTGACTGTTGCGGATGTGGAAAAAGTAATGGGGGGTGGTGGAGCCCGGGTGGTAAGGTAAATCTCAACTATTTATTTCCTATGAAAGAATTATTTAATATAAGCGGAAAAGTTTTTGTCGTAACCGGTTCAACTGGTGTTCTTGCCGGAGGAACTGCAAGGTATTTACAGGAGCAGGGTGCCAAAGTGGCTTACCTCGGAAGGAATCAGGCTAAAGTGGATGCAGTCTTGGAAGAGGCGGGAAAGATATCCGAGCATTGCCTGGGAGTGACTACTGATGTACTTGACGAAGATGGGCTCAATAGGGGGTATGAGAAAGTGATGAACGAGTTTGGTCGGGTCGATGCCCTGATCAACGGGGCGGGCGGAAATATGCCTGGTGCGACTATTGGCCCGGATAAGGAAATTTTTGACCTTAATATAGACGACTACAGCCAGGTGATGGACTTAAATCTTAAGGGTACGGTTTTGCCGACACTTACTTTTGCCAAAGCATTTAAGGCACAGGGCACGGGTTCAGTAATTAATTTTTCGTCTATGTCTTCGGGCCAGGCCTTGACACGGGTTTTGGGATATTCCAACGCCAAGGCTGCAATCGATAATTTTACCCGTTGGATGGCGACCGAAATGGCATTAAAGTACGGAGATGGAGTCCGCGTGAATGCAGTGGCCCCGGGATTTTTTATTTCCAATCAAAATCGGGCTCTTTTGCTTAATGAGGACGGCTCATTTACCGAGCGTGGACAGCAGGTCATCAACAAAACTCCATTCAGGCGCTTTGGAGAGCAGGAAGAAATTTACGGAACCATTCATTATCTACTTTCGGACGCCGCTTCTTTCGTAACTGGAACCGTTGCGGCGGTGGATGGCGGATTTTCTTCTTTCTGCGGGGTATGAAATCTCGTATGATTGGTTAATTGATGAAGGCAAAGTATTATTCAACTGCTGAATTGGCAGAGAAGACAGGGACTTCGAGGCAGGTAATCTCCGCAATTATAAACGAGAAGTGGAAGGAGAAGAGAATTTCGCAGGCTACATACGAACGCATTAAGAAAGCGATGGATGACCTTGGCTTCGTACCGGACCGGACTGCAGTCTCACTCAAAAAAGACAGTCGCAAAAAAGTGGGAATACTCTGTCATGGTCCTTTATATTCCCATATTTTGACTGCGATTGAAAAACTCAATCACCATTTTTTAGACCAAGGAATTCCAGTTGAAATGCACATAAGTGCGGAAGGGAGACTCGCCGAAGGATTACGGGATTTGATGGGCCAGCGAGTGGAAAGTTTGGTTGTGCTACTCAGTCCGATGACCCGCAACTTTTGTGAGGTTGATTTGAAGAACCCATCGATTCTCAAATTATTACGGGTAGTGCCCAATATTATATACAATTTTCCTTTTGGGATTCATGAAGACTCGCTTGAAAAAGAACTGACCCGGGGAGGTTCTCAACTGATCGGTTTTTCTAAGGAAAAAGCATACACTCAGTTTTTTAAAGATTTTACTGCCCCAGAGAAGACCCGAATTTTGATGGACGACAAGATTTTTGCACTGTTTAAAGCTGGAACACAGATGAGCAAGATTTGTGAGAGTTTTGATCGATTGGATACTTATCCCAATCCCCAAAGTGACAAATTGGACCAAAACCCTTTTCTGATTGGAGAAAAGCTTGCTCATATGCTTCTTCCCAGGATCAGAGAGCAGCACTATGATTTTATTCTGACCTCTTCGGATCGGATTGCCCAGGGCATGGCCGCTGTTTTAGAGGATGCAGGGTTATCTATTCCCCAAGATATTAACCTGCTTGGATTTGATAAAATAGATTCTCTTCCCTACTTTAAGCATGCCTTGCCCACGATTGAAGTGCCGATACAACCAATGATCGATGAACTTCTTGCCACATTGAAAAAGCAAAAATGGAATGGAAATTCATTTCGGGTTGAAGCAAACTTGATTGGTACTTAAGGAAAATTTGATTTTTTAAGTTGTAGGACTTTCATCCTGTCGATGGTATGGTCAAAAATTAAATAATGAGTACAGTTGACCAGTTCGAAAGCGTTTTTAAGGCAGCCGCCAAAACAATCTATCTTCATGAAAGCCCATCCTTAGGGAAGGTTTTGTTGGTCACCGATATGGAAGAGTCCGATTCCACATTGTATTTAAACTCGGTACGTAAGTATTTTGAGAAGACTCTTCTTCCCGGTGAAACGAAATGGGAGGTGCTTTCCAAAAAAGACTTTCAATCCGTTAAGGAGTTGCTCGGTAAAGTCGAAGAGTACCAACCGGATTTGCTCCTCACTTATCGTAATCTGAGGAGTGAGTCGTGGAGGTGGCCATACAGCCTGGGTGAACACTTGGATGTTCTTACCCAGGTAACCACCACGCCCGTTCTTGTGTTACCCCACCCGGATCGGGATGATGCATCTGAACTTTTAGAAAAGTCTCCTGAAAAAGTAATGGCGGTGTCAGGTCATATGTGCGGGGAAGGTTCCCTCATTAAATATGCATCTGCCTTCACTCCCAAAGGGGGGAAGCTTTTACTGAGCCATATTGAAGATAAGGTTACCCTTGACCGTTATCTTGATGCGATTGAAAAGATTCCTGATATTGATACCGACGTGGCCAAGGAAACTCTGCTTGCCCGACTGCTTAATGATGCCAAAGATTTTGCCGAGTCTGCTCGGTCTAGTTTGGAACGTGCCGGTCTTGGGATTTCAGTTGAGTGCATGGCTCAATTAGGATCCCGTTTGGAGGATTATCGAAAACTTATTGAAGAGGGAGAGGTCGATCTTCTAGTTATGCACGCCAAAGAGGATGATCAATTAGCGATGCATGGTATGGCCCATCCTCTCGCGGTTGAACTTCGCTCCGTACCCATTCTTTTATTGTGAGTATATTACCGAATTTCCTGGCATCTTCCTCTGCCCATTCTGTCAGTCCGGGAGTGACATATATTTTTCTAGGATTGCTGGTGTGTATGATTCTCTGCCTCGCTTTGGAGGAAAAGATTCACGCTAAAAAGTCTTTGATTGTGGGGTTGTTTTCTGTCGTGGCCCTTTTTCTCGGTGCCTGGTTTAATCTGCTTCCGTTTACAGATGTAAGTAATCTTGTCATTGGTGGACACAAAATTTCTCTGCCTGTTTATATTCCGGGCGTGGATTGGGAAGTCATCGCGATCATACTTGGTTCCTCCCTGTTTGTGGATGTCACAAGCAAGTCCGGACTCTTCACTTGGGTCGCGGTCAAATTAACCAAGCTTTCTTCAGGTGATCCTCTTCGCCTACTTATTCTGTACGGGGTAATGACAGTGGTTTTTTCCGCGGTGTTGAATAATGTTACCGCCATGATCATCGTGGGTTCACTGACTGGAGTCTCTCTTAAAAAACTCAATCAATCAGAAAAACTGCTGGGTTTTCTTCTGGTGGAGGGATTACTCACCAACATTGGAGGACTGCTCACCCTTATTTCTTCAGTGCCCAATATTATTGTGGGTAAAACGGCGGGGATTGAATTTATTGATTTCTTCCTGAAAGCGGCACCTTATGTGGTAATTGCCACCGTGGTTACCCTTTGGCTTGGTTCCAGGCTTTTCAAGATCGGTTCACTTAAAACCGAGGAAGAAAAAACTTCCGCTAAGAATTTGGTGGCTGGATTTGATGAGAACGAAGGAATTGAGTCGCCCGGTTTTTTCCGCTTTGGAGCCATTATGACTTTTGTGTTTATTGGAACTGTTGCCATGACCTCGCAATTGCCTGTGGTCAACGAGCTCGGACTTGGCTTTGTGGCACTTTCCTTTGCTGGCATAATGCTCGTTCGCTACAAGTCAGTAGCGGATCGGTTTTATAAGACAATTGATTGGGACTTACTCTTTTTCTTTGTCTGCTTATTTGCGGTAATTAATGTAATGGAGCATGCCCGTGTGCTTAACCTAATTGGTGATTGGCTCATGCCCATTATGGGGCTGGGTGATTCAGCGGGTCCAGCTGCCCTGCTTGTCGCCTCAGCCGCGGCCAGTTCGGTAACCGATAATATTCCCCTTGCCGCCATGTTGGCTAAGATATTAGGAGCGATGCCCGAAATTTCATCCAATCCGGACAGTCCTTATTGGTGGGCGGTAATTTTTGGTTCAAACTTGGGTGGTAATATTACCCCAATCGGGTCAGCATCCACTTTGGTTTCAGTTACCATTATTCATAAATACGGATTGAAACTTTCTTTTGCCGGGTTTGTAAAAGTGGCACTTCCCTATGCAATTATCCAACTGGCCCTTGGGGTAGTTTATTTGTTAATTACTACCTAATCAGAGAGTATCAGCCGAATTGATTCGGTAACATCGATTTGCGATTTTGTTTAATAAGTCTTCGGAAAATCTTTAGGTTTTCCTTCTGGATATTTTTTGCCCAATTATCACTGCTCCAAAGATGAGAATTGAACCAGCGAACAATGTTAAGAGTGCATCCGTATCAATATTTTTGATTTCTCCAAAGAAAAAGAGCGAACAAATAACTGCCAGTGGAACCACTGCATTGTTACAAGCGGCCAGAGTTCCCGTATTCGATTGAGTTGCCCCTTTATTCCATAGGAAAAAACCTAAGCCAGAGGCTATAAATCCGAGGTAGAGAATTGATTTCCATTGTTCTAGGTTGATTTCCAATGTGCTCCAATCCGTAAACAAAGAAGAAAAGCAGGCGGCACATATAGTACCTCCTATCGTTAAAAGTGAAAACACATTACGGTCATTAATTTGCCAATTCTTATACTTCCAGTCTCGGTAAGCCACCTGGCCAAATGCGAAGGCGAGTCCAGCCCCTTGCATTAGCATAAATCCGATCCAAATATCACCACTTGGGAGTTCCTTTGCTTTGATAATTCCAGCTCCTAAAACCGATAAAATTGCAACGAGTAGATAACGCCAGGAAAACTTTCGCTGACGAATATCGTTTATCAGAACAACATAAACAGGAGTTAAAATCGAAAAGATAGCGACTAGATGAGAGGGGATATAGTAAAATGCACGCATATATAAACTGTACATTAATCCAAACTGGACTGCACCGTAGAGAATGAGACGCCCGCGGTCACGCACCGAAATGTCATGTGTTATGAGGAAGGGCAAGAATAGGAGGGATGCACATCCAAGCCGAATTGTGGCAACTATGTATGGATCAACTCCAGTTAAAGCATTTCCAAT
>NZ_CAXLMO010000062.1:0-16399 GCF_964187635.1 Candidatus Seribacter sulfatis
ACGGAATGATGAATCACGCCCTTTCGGGTCGATACAATCTTTTTCCCATAAAGCGCAGGCAGAAAACTTACGCTGTCTTCCGCACCATTCTCGAGGGCTTTTTGTCCCAATAGGTCTGTCATCGTAGCAAATAGATCAGTAAGGCATATTAATTGATCAGATTCAGATCCAGGCTTTACCCTCCCGGGCCACTTTACAATGAATGGAATGCGATGCCCGCCATCCCAGAGATCCGCTTTGGATCCCCGTAGATCAGCACTTACAATATGCCCCTGCTTGGCCAGTTCACCAATTCCAGCAGCCTTGGAACAACCGTTATCGCTGGTAAAAATGATCAAGGTATTATCCACCTGTCCTATTTTAGTAAGAGCTTTTTGAATTTCTCCGACCACATGATCAGTCTGCATGACAAAATCACCATATTTCCCGAGGCCACTCTTCCCTTCCCATTCCGGAGTCGGAACAATGGGGGTGTGCGGAGAACCGAGAGGAACATAGAGGAAGAATGGTTTCTTTGAATCTTTACGAGATTCGATATATTGAACGGATTTTTGGGTTAAACGTGGAAGCATGTTGATTACAGGATCGTGAGCGATGACTTTATCATCCTCGATCACCGCCTCCATATTACCGGCATGATGAAATCCATGAAAATAATCAAAACCCCGATGAATGGGACCGTCGGGAATTTTTGATCCTACAGGAGGGGCCTTATATTTCTTCTTCGAATATTCTTCTCCACTTTCTGGATCAAGGTATTTAAAATTGAGATGCCATTTCCCAATAATCGCAGTATGATAACCTTCATTTTTCAAAAAACCAGATACCGTTGGACGGTCTTTTGTAATCAAACAGGGAGCAAAACCCTGAACAACTCCGGATTGAAGTTTTGTACGCCAACTATATCGTCCCGTCAAAACTCCGTAACGGGTGGGAGTACAGACTGAGGATCCAGAATGTGCATCCGTAAAAACCATACCCTGGGTAGCTAGCTTATCCACATGAGGGGTCGGTATTTTGCCTTTTTCCGGATTTAAACACTGAATATCCCCATACCCAAGGTCATCGCATATTATGTATATTATATTCGGTTTTTCTGCCCATAATGTGGAAAGGCTGAATAATGTAAGCAGGGCGTATAATTTAATTTGCATAATCTAAGTAGTAATAAAAACTGAATCTTTGGACAAATTAAAATAAGATTGTCCTTAAATAAAGGTCTGGAAGAAAGCTTGGTGCTTGCGAACAATTTGGAGGATGTTTTAGTTATCCCTTTAACCACAAACACATGCGACACCTCTCCGTAAGCTCAAAACTTTTCTCAAACAACCGCAAGAAACTTTGTGGCAAATTACCCGGCAAAGCAATTGCAGTTGCGAACGCGAATGATGTGCTGCCCACAAATGCAGACGGCACACTTCCACTCCATCCCAATTCCGATCTTTTTTACCTTTCGGGCATTGAACAGGAAGAAAGCTTACTCGTTCTGTTCCCGGATTGTTCCAACCCCAAGCACCGGGAAATTTTGTTCGTTCGTCAACCGAATGAACATTTAAAGATTTGGGAAGGGTATAAGCATAGCAAAGAAGACGCTCAGAAGATTTCAGGCATTCAGACTGTTTACTGGACCGAGGACTTCGATAATATTTTTCAGCTTCTTGCCGCTGAGGCTGAAGTTTTTTATCTTAATGAAAACGAACACAGTCGAGCAGCCAATGAGGTGGAAACCCGTGAACAACGGTTTAACCGAAAAGTTCTCAAAGATTACCCTCTTCATAAAATTGAACGCTTGGCCCCGCATCTGCACGACCTGCGCTTTTGTAAAAGTGCAGAGGAAATCAAATTGATCAAACAGGCAATTAATGTAACCACAAATGGTTTTCGAAAAGTTCTTCGCATGGTCAAACCCGGGGTAACCGAGTACGAGATTGAAGCGGAATGGGCGAAGGAATTTATTAAATGCAGAAGTAAGTTTGCCTATACCCCTATCATCGCATCCGGATCCAATGCCTGTGTTTTGCACTATTTACAGAACGACCAAACCTGTAGAAAGGGACAACTTCTGCTCATGGATGTCGGTGCCTGCTACGCCAATTACAATGCCGACCTTACCCGTACCATTCCCGTAAGCGGAAAATTCTCACGACGGCAAAAGCAGGTATACAATTCAGTTTTACGGGTCCTACGTCAGTGTATTGATAATGCTACCATCGGAAAAAGCCTCAAAGAATGGCAAAATGATTCTCATGACATGATGACGGAAGAAATGCTCCGGCTAAAACTCATAACCAAAGCACAGGTTAAAAAACAGGATCCGGATCAGCCGGCCTGCAGAAAATTCTACATGCATGGATTAGGGCATTCTCTTGGTCTCGATGTTCATGATGTATCAAATGGCCAGTCCGTCTTTCGGGAAAACTCGGTCTTTACCGTGGAACCTGGCATTTATTTACCGGATGAAGGCTTTGGGGTTCGCCTCGAGGATAACATTCAAATTACGAAAAATGGACCCGTTAATCTAATGTCCAAAATCCCCATCGAAGCAGAAGAGATCGAACAGATAATGAATCGTTAGGGTTCTTCGCGAGATTAGTAAGTTTGTCAGTTCAAATAGAAACTTTCGGAGCCTGTGCCATCTCTGGATCAGGAAGAAGACTAAGGTTTTTCCCTGCTCGAAAGCGAAACCATTTGGCAACCAAAACATCTGGAAAGGTAAGCAAACGGTCCTGAAGTGCAAGTAGGCTATCATTATAAAATTCACGGGCCAAGGCAATCCGGTCTTCGGTGTCGAGCAATTCCTTCATAAATGAACCATAGTTTTGATCCGCACTCAAATTAGGGTAATTTTCAGACAAAACAAACAAGCCGCCAACCAAACCTGCCCCTTGATTAATTCCCTCGCCCAAATCGGCTGTATCACGACTCGTTCCATTCGAACCCGATGAACGAAAGGAAGCAACTAGCTCCTGCACTTCAGATTCGTATTCCGCGATTCCCTTTACACATTTTAACAATCTGGGAATCAAATCGTGACGACGCTTCAATTGAATTTCAATTAGACCCATAGCATGGATGAGACGATTACGCACCCGGATCAAACCATTATACAATATCGTGAGGTAAAAAAGACTAGCAACTGCAAGAAAGATCAGACCCGACACAAAGATCCAACCAGGGTTCTCAAGCATGGCTTCTTGGGGTTCTACTCCAGTCTCCACCGAAATCACGACTACGGGAACAACTAAAGCGGCTACGAAGGAAAAGAGAATTATAATAAAAGACCAAACATTCTTCGATCGGATAATCTGGGACTCGGACTTGGTCGAAATGAAATAATACCGGGCATCCTTGCTTTGGGTAATCATCGGCTGAGCGACCTCTTCCCTGAGTTTGGCCGGACCAAGAATGTAAAGATTATCATTGGGAGTAAGCGAATGCTCTGAAAACCTTCTCCGATGAGTTGAATTTGCAATCGATCCACTTGGTCCTTTTCCATAGTAAAGTGGATCGTTCGGACTACAACTTAGGGAAATAGTGGAAGGAGCATCAACCTTTGCACCTTCCGGTTCGATGAGCAGCTCACCCGTATCATCTTTTAGAAAAAACGATTGAAAACTCCCTCCTGAATCAACCTTTCGCCAACCGCTTTTTGTTCGGGTCTTTCGATTCCCATCTTTATCCCTGTAGCTTTCGGTTTTCTTCCAATGCTCCGAAATACTCCATTCATACCATACAGTCGGCTCTTCGGTAAGGTAAGTTTGCAACGGGGCATCCGACTTGACGAAACCTTTAACCTCATTTAACCCGAAAAACACCCCTTTTACCTTGGAAGTCGGAACATCCTCAACTGTCCGTTTGAAAAGGACGAGCGATCGCCACCAAAAGAGAAGAGCCAGGGAGATGAAAAATGGAATCAAAGCAAATGCCATGGAAATGATTAATAACAAGAAATTATTTCAGCAGTTGCAAGCCTTTGGAAAAAAAAGAATGCCCAGCATATCTTTTTTCATCAAAAGCAAGTGACTTCTTGACCAAAATTAAAGCGAAATTTATGGTAATTATCCATAAAAACAAAAGCAACCCCTACAATAAATTCCTAGTTAATTAATTTGTAGTAACTACTGCATATCCAAATGAAAAAAATTACTTCTTCTATATTTGTCTCTATCACAGTGCTTCTCGCACTCACTGCAGTTGCAAAAAAACCAAATGTAATCGTCATCATGGCTGATGACCTTGGATACGGAGACCTTGGGTGCTACGGGGCAAAACCAAAAAACTTAAAAACCCCGCACATCGACAAACTCGCCAAGGAAGGACTTAAATTCACCAGCGGATACTGTTCAGCTTCAACCTGTACACCCACCCGTTATTCCTTTCTTACCGGGACCTATGCCTTTCGTGGAAAGAATACGGGGATTGCACCACCCAGTTCTCCTCTCATCATCCCGGAAGACGCCTATACCCTACCCGATATGCTTAAGCAGGCGGGCTATAAAACTGCAGTGGTTGGCAAGTGGCACCTTGGGCTGGGAAGTCCTGGTGTGGGCCCCCAATGGAACGAACAACTTAAACCAGGTCCTCGTGAAATTGGATTTGATTATAATTTTCTACTCCCCACAACCAATGACCGGGTTCCTCAGGTCTATGTTGAAAACCACCGGGTCCTCAATCTTGACCCCAAAGATCCTCTCTGGGTAGGCATGAAGAAACCAAGCGATGATCACCCAACAGGAGTAACCCATCGGGACACTTTGAAAATGGATTGGACTCATGGACACAACCACACCATTCACAATGGCATCAGCCGTATCGGGTTCTATACCGGTGGGCATGCTGCCCGTTTCAGGGATGAAGATCTGGCCGACAAATGGGTCGAAAAATCAAAAGAATGGATTGGAAAAAATAAGAAGGATCCATTCTTTCTCTTCTTTGCTTCCCATGATCTTCATGTACCGAGAATTCCCCATGAGCGATTTCGTGGCACATCTGCGATGAGCTACCGTGGCGATGTGATCGTACAACTCGACTGGTGTGTGGGAGAAATCGTGAAGTATCTAAAAAAAGAGGGACTGGAAAAAAACACCATGATCGTATTCTGTTCAGATAATGGACCTGTGGGCGATGATGGCTACGCGGATGAGGCTCTTGAAAAAATGGGGGATCATAAGGCAGCAGGTCCCTACTCAGGAGGGAAGTACAGTATATTTGAAGGAGGCACACGCACACCCTTCATAGCATATTGGCCTGGAACCATTAAACCAGGAGTGTCTGATGAAGTGGTCTGCACCATTGATTTTGCAGGTAGTCTTGCCAATCATCTTGGAGTCAAATTACCCGAAGATGCCTGCCTCGATAGTCTCGATGTTATGGATGCTATGCTTGGGAAAAAAGGAGCTAAAGGTCGCCCTCACCTGATCCAACAGGATAATGGTAGAGGAAACAACTATGGTTACCGTGCAGGAAAATGGAAACTTCAAAGGCATGACTCCAAAAAAACTCAGAATTTTCAGGTCAATAAATTGCTAAGCAGTCAGCGCGGTCAACCGGTTCCTCAATACGCACTTTTTGATCTTTCCAAGGACCCTGCGGAAAAGAATAACCTAGCGGAGAAAAACCCAAAAGTATTCGAAAGAATGAAATCCGAGTTACAAAAATTTCTCGACGATGGAAGAAGCCGTTAAATTCCTCCTCCTCTTGGAGTGTACCCTTTTAATGAAACTCCAACTAAATAAAATGAATAGATTCCTCCTCACCACTCTTCTTCTATTTACGCCAGTCTGGTTTTTGCAGGCAGAAAGAATCCTCGTTGAAACGGAGTCTTTTTCAGATCATGGAGGATGGAAACTCGACACTCAATTCATCCGCGAAATGGGTTCCCCCTATCTTTTGGCTCATGGTCTGGGAACACCCGTTCAAGATGCGACCACTACCATTGAGATGAAAGAAGGTGGAAGCTATCAATTATTTGCCCGCACCAAGGACTGGGTCGCCCGTTGGGGAGCGAAGGGACAACCCGGTCGCTTTCAGATCATTATCAATGGTATCCCGGTAAAAACCACTTTCGGTACAAAGGGAGCCGAGTGGGATTGGCAAGGTGGAGGACAGATTTCTCTTAAAAAAGGGAAAAACACCTTGGCCCTAAGAGACCTGACTGGATTTAACGGACGATGCGATGCGATCTACCTGACCTCGTACAAAGAAGTTCCACCCAATGACTCTCAAATTCTCGCCACCTGGCGTCGCGATCTTCTGGGAATCACCGAAAAACCGATCGATAAAAAATATGATTTGATCGTAGTAGGCGGTGGCTATTCCGGTTTGGGTGCGGCGATCTCAGGGGCCCGCATGGGATGCAAAGTCGCCCTAATACAAGATCGCGGAGTGCTCGGAGGCAACGGATCGAGTGAGGTACGCGTATGGGCAAAAGGAAATATTCGCCGGGGAAAATATCCACGAATTGGAGAAATCATCGAGGAAATTTGTGATCATGCCAAAAAGTCTCCGGGTACTTATGAGGAATTCGAGGACGCCAAAAAGGAAATGATTGTACGGGCCGAAAAAAATATCGATCTGCACCTTTACCATCATGCTTTTCAGGTTAAAAAATCCGGAGAGAAAATATCAGCCGTCCATGCCTTTAATGTTAAAAATGGACAAGTAACCCGTTTTTCAGGACCTCTGTTCGTGGACGCAACCGGGCATGGAACGATTGGCTTTCTCGCCGGAGCTGACAACACAATGACACCCAAGGAAAGAATGGGTATGAGTAATATGTGGGTTTGGGCAAACGATGAAAAAGAAGTAACTTATCCCAAGACTCCCTGGGCTTTAGATTTGAACATGGCGGATTTCCCCTACCCTCGGAGATTTCATGGAGAATGGTTTTGGGAAAGCGGATATGACAAAGATCCACTGGGAGATGCAGAAGGTATTCGTGACTGGAACCTGCGGGCTGTTTTCGGGGCATTCAATGCGATGAAAAACCGCGACGGTGCGAAAGAGCACAAAAACTCCAAGCTTACTTGGGTTGCCTATGTCGGCGGTCCCCGCGAATCTCGCCGTCTTCTCGGAGATGTCTTACTCACAGAGGAGGATATCGTTACCAAGCGGGCATTCCCTGACGGATGCGTGCCCAGCACCTGGAGTATCGACCTCCACTACCCCAAGAAACAATATGCCAAAAAGTTTCCGGACAATCCATTTATTTCCTACGCGGTACATGGCAAAGGAGTTGACCGAAGTTACGGCTATCCCGTTCCCTACCGTTGCTTCTATTCCCGAAACATTGAAAACCTGTTTATGGCAGGACGTTGTATCAGCGTGACTCACGAGGCACTCGGTACGGTACGGGTAATGAAAACCTGCGGAATGATGGGGGAAGTGGTCGGACGTGCAGCATCCATTTGTATCCAGAAGGATTGCCTGCCTCGCGATGTTTATGAATCTCATCTCGATGATCTGATTGAACTGATCAACCTTCCCGGAAAGGCGTTTCGTCCAACCGTAAATGATAAGATTATCATTCCAGATGATGCGATGCAACTTGCCGGACGATACGGGGCACCCAACGGGCTGGACCCGAAGAAGTTCACCGGAGTAGTCGATGACAGCCAAGCTGTGTTTGAAGGAAAATGGATGAAGGGACAGGGACTTAAGCCTTATTTTTCATTCGGCTATCAGTACTCAAGCGATCCTGAGAGTATTGCGACCTTTACTTTGGAAGCTCCCAAAGCTGGACAGTTTGATACTCGAATTGCCTATCAACCCCACCCCAATCGGGGAAAATCCGTTTCAATTGATGTAACCACGGGGGATAAAACCATCAAGATGAACTCCATTGTAAACATGACCCAAAAACCAAGTTTTGAAAACGGATTTCATTCGGTGGGGAAAATCACCCTTAGAAAAGGACAAAAGGTATTGGTCAGTCTGATTGCGAAAGGAGCTCAGGGAAATGTTCATGTGGACGCCGCTCAACTTGTTCCGGTTGATTAAAGCAATTGCAAGTCTGGCATAGGTGAGACGAATACGCCATTTTTGCCGGTTTATTTGTCTCGTTATCATCGTGGGGTTGATTCATCAATCCCATCAGGATTTCCTGGCCGACCTAAAGGAGAAGGGCCAACCGATACCACTTACCGAAGTGAAGGAAATCCTGCCCTTGGCATTCTCTCTTGGTCCCGATACGGATAATCCATCTACACTTCAGGCACTTGATCAAAATGAAAACCTTCTGGGAATGGTGACCCAAACCTCTCCCGAAGGAGATTCGGCAATCGGATTCTCCGGCCCTACGAATGTAATGGTTATCTGGGATCAGGATCAAAAGGTGTCTTCTGTCTCTATTCGTTCGAGTGGGGACACGGTTGATCATGTGGATGCGATTATTGAAGAGCCTGCTTTTTTTGAGCAATTCACTGGGATGACACGGAAGGAACTCGCTCAATCCAATAAAATAGAAGCTGTATCCGGGGCCACCCTAACCAGCTTAGCAATTGTGGACGCAATCTCCCTTCGCTTTGGTGGGGAAAAACAGGCAAGCCGATTTCCGAATCCGATTCAAATCGAAGAGGTGCAAGAACATATTCCGGCGGCATCTCAATTGATTCCCTCTGCCACCCACCCTTCCCTCCTAGAAATTTTGGATATCAATGGTACCAAGTTGGGGCAGACCGGAAGAAGCTCACCCCATGCTGACCAGATCATTGGGTATCAGGGACCGGTGGATTCTCTATTAGTTTTTGATACCAATGGTTCACTCACAGGGATGAAAATACGATCGAGCTTTGAAAACGAACCCTATGCGGACTACCCCAATGACGACGCCTACTTCGCCTCGCTGTTTACTGGCCGGTCCATTTCTCAACTTGCAGACATGAACCTGACCGAGGAAGAAGTCGAAGGGGTATCCGGAGCCACCATGACCAGTATGGCCATGGCCGAGGGCATTGTTAAAACCGCCACGATTTGGGAGCAGGAAAAATTGCTGAACCAAGAGGCCAAAAAATCATTCATCAACTGGAAGGCCAGGGATTATGGATCGCTTGCCGTTATTCTGCTTGCTGGTTTTGTGGCTTTTAACAAACGGGGGAAAACCAAATTTTTTCGCGTATCCCTTCAAGTCCTACTGGTTTGCTATCTTGGATTGGTAAATGGAGACATTCTCTCCCAGGCCCTTTTTGCAGGGTGGGCCCAAAGCGGTGTGCCATGGGAGCGTGCTCCGATTCTTGCCCTGCTCACTTTCGCTGCATTGCTCGTACCCATGACTACCGGCAAGGCTTTTTATTGCCATCAGCTATGTCCACACGGGGCAGCCCAGCAATGGATGAGAAAATTCAGAAAAAACCCGGTTCGCCTCCCCAAGAAATTGGATGGGATTCTCAAATTTTTGCCCGTAGGATTACTTGGACTTGTCGTTATTTTCGCTTTTACTGCTTCCGCTCGTGAAGTGGCCATCCTTGAACCCTTTGATGCCTATGTCTGGGAAGTTGCCGGTGGAATCACAATTGCCATTGCCTTGCTTAGCTTAGTTGCATCCGCCTTCGTCCCAATGGCCTACTGCCGCTATGGCTGCCCAACAGGGGCCATGCTTAAACTCTTTGAATTTGGAAAAAACGATCAGGGATGGAGCCGGAGAGATTACTTTAGCTTTGCCCTTCTTGTTCTCTCGATTCTTCTATATTTATTCATTTGAATCTGCACATTCCAGTATTTCTTACCATTATCCTTTGCCTTTGCGGATGTTCGGAAAACACGGTCTCGGATAGCCCATCAATCACTGAACTTAAAGGGAAAGCCCTAGGCACCACATGGTCTGTCAAAGTACTTACCACTACCCATTTCAGAATTGAGGACTTAAGAACTGATATCAGCCAAAAACTCGAAGGTTGCGATAAAATCTTTTCTCACTGGCGACCGGATTCTGAGCTTTATCAATTTAATGGTGCCCTGACCACAACGCCCATATCCATTCATCCACAATTGCTTGCTCTTTTAAAGCATTCCAAATGGATACATAAACAAAGTGGCGGAACCTTCGATCCCACCATCGCCCCAGTTGTAAACTTATGGGGATTCGGACCGGTTGGAAAAACAAGATCCACCATTCCGACTGACAAGCAAATTAGCGGGGCATTATCATTAACCGGAATGAACAAAGTTGAACTTTTACACAAAGGGTTAGTCCGAAAAAAACTACCCACCCTGCAACTTGATTTTTCCGGATCAGCCAAGGGCGAAATCATTGATCAAATTTGTACCCTGCTCCAAGGCTGGAATTTTAATAATTTCCTAGTTGAGATTGGAGGAGAAGTCCGAGCCCATGGTAAAGGTAGAAACGGGAAGGGTTGGGTCGTCGGCCTAGAAAATGGAGGGACAGGTAAAGATTCCCTGAAACCTGTAAACCTTAGAAACTATTCAGTGGCTACATCCGGAACTTATCAACTCAATAAGCCTTATCCCTATTCTAACCAGAGTGCTTCGCACTTAATGGATCCACGAACAGGCCGACCAGTGGATCACGACCTGATTGCAGTTAATGCGTTTGCTCCTTCTGCAAGGGATGCGGATGCATGGGCGACTGCACTAATGATACTGGGGCCAAAAGAAGGTATGGAAAAAGCGGAGGAGTTGGATATGGTCGCCCGTTTTTGCTCTACTCAAAATGGGCGAATGAAAATAAGCTTTAGTACAGCATACCAAAGACTTTATCTATCTGATATTCCATAAATCTTCTTGTCTTTTTTCAGGTATCAAAGGAAAGTTTTCCTTCCTCCATAAATTCCAGCACGATTGCGTGAGTGTAGTTAGATGCAAATGAAATTAAACACAGTACTGGTAGGCCTATTCCCCTATTATATGAGTCCTCAATTATTATTTCTCCGAACCGATAGTCTTCCACGGGTTGGTGGTTTCGATTCGTCAAAGCGGATTATCCAGTTAGAATCCAATATAGTCTAAAATAAGATTTTGATTTTTTCACTGAGCCCTAGTTTAATCTCCCCAAAATGATAAAAATTAAATTATTCCTCAAGGCATTTTTAGTTCATTTGTCTTTTTACATTCCTGCTCTCTCTTTTGGCGAACAACCGAATGTCATTCTGATCATGACTGATGACCAAGGTTACGGCGACTTAAGTTGCCATGGCAATCCAATTCTCAAAACGCCAAACTTGGATCGATTACATGCCAATTCAATTCGCCTGACAAATTATCATGTAAGTCCATTTTGTACGCCCACCCGCGCGGCATTAATGACGGGACGTTATCCTGCCCGTACCGGTGCCTACAGAACAAGCAGTGGGCGCAGTAATTTACACCATGATGAAATAACCATGGCGAACTACTTTACAGATGCAGGGTACAAAACTGGATTGATTGCGAAGTGGCATCTCGGTGACAACGCTCCCTGCCGCCCCCAAGACCGTGGATTCCAGGATGTGCTTTGGCACAAAGGCGGCGGTATCGGACAGGCACCTGATTTTTGGGGCAATAACCAATTCGATGACACTTACGAACGTAATGGAAAACAAGAGAGATTCAAAGGATATGCCACGGATGTTTGGTTTAAGGAATCGATGACATTCATTGAAAAAAACCAAAAGGATCCATTCTTTCTATACTTGGCTACCAATGCCCCCCACTCCCCCTACCGGGTACCTGAAAAATGGTCGGCACCTTATCGCAAAAAGGTAACTTGGAAATTTGGGGCTGAATTTTACGGTATGATCGCAAACCTAGATCATAATATCGGACTGCTAAGGAAACAACTGGATGAACTCGATATCGCGAAGAACACGATTTTCATATTCACAACTGATAACGGGACAGCTAAAGGAAATGGGGGCCCTGGCGGAGATTTGAAAGGGTACCGGGGTTTCAATGCTGGAATGCGCGGACAAAAATCGACTATGTTTGAAGGTGGGCACCGAGTCCCCTTTTTTATTCACTGGCCAGACGGTGGTTTAATGGGTGGGCAAGACCGGAAAAACCTGACCGCTCACCTCGATGTTTTACCCACTTTGGCAGAACTTTGTGGATTGAAGATTGAGACTAAACAGAAACTGGATGGGAAATCGTTTGCAAACTATCTTGGCGATCCTCTAACAAAACCACACCGCGAACACTTAGTCATTCAAATGCATGGCGGTGCTCGATTTGTGAAAAAAGAAAGCCCTTGGTTTATGTCCTGCGTATTAGAGGGCGATTGGAGATTACTGGAAGGTGAAAAACTTTATGATGTTTCAAATGATCTAATGCAGCGCCAAGATATTGCGAATAAGCATCCTCAAGTGGTGGCAAGGCTTCGTGGATTGTATGAAAAATTTTGGAAATCAGTCTCTTTTCGAATGACCCCAGTTTGCCTGGATCTTGGCAATCCTAACGAAAACCCCACGCTCTTGTGCTCCCAAGACTGGAGATTGGAAATCGGGAACCCGCCTTGGAATTTTAGCGAAATCAATCAGTACAAAAAAATTACCGGACCGTGGCATGTGAAGGTTAAACAGACCGGGAAATATCGTTTTACGCTGCGTCAATTCCCCGAAGTGGCAAAAAAACCTCTCCGAGCCGTTCGGGCAAAAATTCGAATTGCAGGGAAGGAAATGTCCAGACCAATTCCCCCTGGTGTTAACGGTGTTCAATTTGAACTTTCGTTAAGGACCGGGGAAACAACCCTAGAGACTTTTCTCTACACAGATAACGAACAAATCGGTGGTGCATATTTCACCGAGGTTGAGTATTTAAAATAATCCTAATGATAAACATTAAAAACCTTATAATCGTAGTATTTCTAGTGTTTGGAGTTCAAACCATTGCTTTTACGGAGCCTTCTCCAAAGCAGGTTACAATTAGATCGAAGTTTATTGCGGGGAGTAAAAAAGGCGAAGAGGTTCTTTCAGCACCTTCGATTACTACTCTTCTTGGACAATCCGCACAGATTAGTATTACGTCCCCAAGGAAAAATGTACCAATTGATGAAAAGGAAAAACTTCAGGATGGGATTCGCTTAAATCTCAAAGTTCTGGAAACTTCGAACGGTCTTTTGATTAAAGGATATGCCTTTGTGGGAATCCATAACCCGGAGAAACTTGATCGCGATGTTGAGTTTTTAGGCTTATTTAAAGACGATCTGATTGAATCAGAAGTAGATGACGCAGATAAGTGGGCGGAAGAGATCCAGTTGAGTGGCACATTTAGAATTCGAGGGAAAGGATACGCGTCGCTATCGACTTCCAATGGAAACTTTTGGGTGGAGGAAGGGAAATTCTCATCAGGCTATAAACTTATCGAATTAGACTTATCCAAGTCGCAACCATCCGCTCTTATTCAAAAAGGTGAAAAACAGGCTTGGGTAGGACTCCGACTGGGGAGCTCAATTGGTCAATTAGATATGGTCAAATCTTTCAAAGATGGAGGAATGCTTTTTGTCAAAGAGGTCGAATCGGGTGATAAATTTTCCTTATCCATGCAAAGACGGAATGGCGAAAAACTGAAAGTGGAAATAGTTGCCACTTTAAATTAGTAAGCCCCCCCTCTTCGCTTTAATCCCTTGCCAAAGGAAAAACCAGCACTCTAGGGTAATGAGATGAAAGCCATACATCCTACCACCCTTGTCATCCTTTTCATTTGTACTGCTCTGAGTTCGTGCATTGAATTTGAAAGTCAGGATCTGGTCTATCACCATGATAATGAAAAAGATGAATTAAGAGTAACCCTGACTTACGAAGGTATCTTTGGAAATCTCGATAAGGGGGAGTATTCACGAAAAAATCGTAACGATGTCGGGACCCACAACAGTTTGAATCAATTGCAGATTGATCAATTGGAATCAGTTCTTAAGGAGAAAAGAGCTTTCTTTTTTAGTAATTGGATATTTGAATATAGTGCATCTTCAAGTACCAAGATGCTTGAAAAGATAATAAAAGGAAATGGGCAAGGAAAGTTTGGAGAACCGGAAAGGAAACTAATCAAATTACTGCTTGATAATATCGAAGTCCAAAATATCGGTTTCTACAAAAATAATGCCGACCAGCTGTGTGGAAGCCAAACCGTAAGAATTTCGAATGTTTCTGCAATTATTCCTTTGGCCAACCAAGTGATCGGTCGACTGGTGAAAGCCCATATTCAAGAAATGCGTGAAGAGAGAGAGGAAAAAGTACCAAACAGCTTCACCACAGAGACAATTAATTTGATCGAAACCAAGGTTAGGGACGATTTTCCCTTCATTAAGATCCAGGGCAACTTGATTACGATCTCTCTGATTATGACACCTCCCGATCAGGAAAGAATTTCCAAATCCACACTGAAGGATCTTCCAAAAGGTGCGAGGATCGAATTTCAGGACGAAGCCTTACTGATAAAAATAGGCACTGGGCATGCACAACAAAGTAGGCTCAGCAAGAAATGCTTTGAAGGGTATTGGCCTAATGCTCTTAACCATATTCAGGCAAATCATAAAAAACTGATGAGAAAGCCCAGGAAGGTAGAGTCACGACTTAAAAAGTTTCTTTCAGGAAAAGACTAGAAAGAAAAATAGTATATATTCGTTAAAGTTCTTTGGTTTGCGGAGAATAAAGAAAACCACTCTACACATTGACTACACTCGAATCAGAAGAAGAAAAGAATCACCGCTTTCTCAGCTTATTCACCGCAAATGAATCATCGATACATGCGTATGTAAGGAGGCTGGTATATCGCAGAGAAGATGCATCAGATGTGATGCAAAAGATTGCCATTGTTTTATGGAAAAAATTTGATCAGTTACAATCAGATGATGATTTCCGAAAATGGTCTTTTGGAGTGGCCCGATTCGAAGTCCTTGCCTGGCGACGAGATTTAGCTAGGGAAAGAGAAAGGCTGGTTCTCTCAACCGAAACGATTGAACTCATGGCCGAGGAATTGGATCGTAACGCTGAGCAATTGGATCTGGAAAAAGAAGCCATTCTTCAGCACTGCTTAGGCAAACTCAAAAAAGATCAACGATCCGCCTTACAGGATATGTATGACGACGAATCAAACACTCCTGCACTGGCACAAAAATTTGGCAAAAGTATAACTGGATTCTATCAATGGATCTACCGTATTCGCCAAAGACTTACCGAATGCGCCAAGCAAGTCGCGGATGCAAGATGATTTCCCATTAAACAAGATGAAAAAAGAAGATGAATTAATTATCCGTTACTTGGACCAAAACCTTAGTGAAGAGGAGATTCAAATATTGGATCAATCACTCAGAGAAAATTCGGTCTTAAGGAAAAAGTTTTACGATCAGGTAAATGTAGGCACTGCCCTCGAGGAGGAATTCTGCTCGAAATTACCAGAAGAAAAAGTGATTTCTTTTAAGCGTAAATCATCCACGGTCACATTGCTTGCCTTCGCGGCCAGTTTTATTTTGGCCATAGGAATAATTGGCTATTCTTTTTTTAATACAAAAGAATCGATTGCCACATTAGCCTCGAATGAAAATGCCGCATGGGAAAGTTCCTTACCAACATTAGAGGGAAGCGAATTAAGGGCTGGTTTGATGACTTTAAAGTCGGGCGTCGCAACGATCCGGTTTTCATCCGGTGCTGAAGTCGTACTGGAAGCTCCTGCCGAAATTGAACTGCAAACTGCAATGCAGGGAAAACTTATAAGAGGAAATGCTATAGTACATGTCCCTGATTCTGCTCATGGATTCACTTTGGCTACACCATCCGGCTATGCGGTGGATCATGGAACTGCTTTTGGAGTATCGATCATGGAGAACGGAAAGATATCGGACTTCAAAGTTTTGGAAGGAGAAATATCACTACACTCGCCAAAGGGAGACTCACTCTTCCTACTCGAAAATGAATCCGCGACCCTGAACGATTATGGTATCAGTAAAAAGATTGTTCTCCGTGCCGAACAACCTATTCCAGTCCTCGAGAAGGAAAATAACACCCTCCGCATTCAAACAGCGGGAAAATGCCAATCCATCATCCGAAATGATGAGATTGCATATCTCGACCAGGATTTCTTGATGGTTAAATTGGACACCGGTTCCAATCCCTACGAAAGAAGGGCTTTATTTAACTTCAAAGAGGATCAGGTGGATTGGAGTAAGATAAAAAAATCAAGACTAAGACTGAACTTGGTTCCGTGCGGTGTAGGTAATCGGGTCTACCTTCCCAAAACCAATCGATTTAAGCTCTATGCCCTTGCCGGATTCACCGGGGTGGAATCGTGGGAGAATTTAAAATGGGGAGAAGCGCCCACAACTGAATCAGCTACTTTAGTGGGTAGGTTTGAAATCCCACGCAGTCAGGAAAGGGGTTCCATCACGATAGAAAGCAATGAACTTCTGGAATTTCTAAAATCAAACAACGCCAGTGAATACACCTTTATTCTAACCAGAGAAACCTCTGAAACCAGT
>NZ_CAXLMO010000063.1:0-11711 GCF_964187635.1 Candidatus Seribacter sulfatis
GCTGCTTTGGGAATGAGGGACGAAGATAAACTTCAGGACCCAGAATACCGCGATCCAGTGAGTAATTCGTTGTTTGTGGATATTGGTGCTGGGACGACTGATTTTTGTATTGTCCAAGGATATTTTCCAAAGCCCGAGGATTTATTAAGTATTCCATTTGCTGGAAATGAAGTCGATGTGCTTTTGGATAAAGCAATTCGTGAAGAATATCCAGAAGTCGAAGTGCCTTTATCCATGATTCGTAAGTTTAAGGAATCTTACTCGTATGCTGGAGAAAGTGAATCCGGGGCACGGGTCAAAATTCCAGTGGGTGGGAAACCAAGGAAGATTGAAATTGGTAAGCAGGTGGGAGAGTCCTGTAATCAATTACTCCAGGAGGTCTTTGAATCGATCAAGAAAGTCATTGCCATGGCATCTCCTCAGTCCGTTTTTTCCTTGCTGCAAAATATAATACTGACAGGGGGGGGGAGTCGCATTCGTAATATCGACCAGGAACTCCAGCGCTTACTTGCAGATGATGGATATGAAGACCCTGAGGTAACGATTTCTTCAAGAGAGGTGAAGCCATTTGTTGCGATTGGTGCATTAAAAGTGGCTAAGGCCGCTCGCGATGATCAATGGGTCCGACTGTAAGGTCTAAATAATCCCGTGCAAGGTTCTGGAAACTCGTTCCAGGGTATATTCAAGATTTTGGGTAAGCTCATTCATTTCATTCTCCTCTTTTTTGCCAAAAAGAATGGCCCAGCCCTCTGATTGTAAATAACTATCTTTTACCGGGGGACAATTTTCAATACCCGGCACTCCAAGTTGGCAAGTCAGTAGATCAGCAATTTGTATTGCAGATGCCAAATCGCTGTGGTCTTTCGATTCTTTCGGGTTATTGTGCCAGTGTACTGCTTCCACCACTTCGTCTGATATGTGGTGGTTCCAAAGGTAATAAGCTCCAATTTTAGCATGATCCCAGCCAATGATCTTTTTTTCAATCTCAATGACATGATCAGTATTTTGAAATGATTGAGAACATAGTTTTTGAAATAAATCAGGAAAGGTAATGGCAAGGATCAGTTTGCCCAGGTTATGAAGTAAGCCTGCTACATAATCGGATTCGTCTTCGTATTTCTTCTCGGCCAGTGACAATATTTCACGGGTCATAATTGCCGTGCCAATACTATGCTTCCAAAAGTTGATCCAAGGGAAGGATGATGCATTCTTACCGAGTTCGGCAATCTCCTCAATAACTGGGGTAGCAGCAAGAAGTTCTTTTATTCTGTTTAATCCCAAAAAAATCGATGCTTCTTCCACCCCGGATATTCTTTGTCCTTCTTTACTGCCAAAGAATATCGAGTTCACCAAATCTAAAACTCGTGTTGTAAGGGAAGGGTCTAACCGAATCACCTCCGCAATTTGACTCACAAAACTATCTTCAGAATCAAGTAACTCGCTTAATGTCTCATTGATACTTTTAAGAGAAGCTAATTTTGGGCACTGATTAATCCTTTCAATCAGTAAAAAATCAGAAAGTGGTTTGGAAGTAATTTCTGCACTTTGACGATTTTTTTTTGAATCGTCATTCTTCATTTTAAATCAGGAATTAAACGCAACCGCATTGGGACGCATTGCGGTTAAGTTGAATTTATTTTCAAAGCAGAGGTCGAGTAATTCGTTCGCTTTTGAACAGTGGGGAGAATCTGCTTCCAAGACTAAGCTCTGCCCATTGGAGGAGAGAAATTGAACTGATCCGTCCGCCCTTTTTTCAAGATAAACTTTATTATTTTGGTTCTGTTGAAAGAAACTGGCGGTTTTGGGGTCATTGAGTAGATCCGCTTTTAAGATTCCTTCTAATTTTTGAAGCCTAAGACTTGGATCACTTGTAACAACGGATGCATTTTGACTACCTTCAAGTTTTTCACTGAACTTGGAGCCATCCGCGTGTTCTGAAGGAGCCAAGCTAGTTGCCGCCTTACTTAATAATTCTTTACCAATTGAAAATACACCGCTTGCTGTAATAGGATCCATACGGTGGATTAAGCATTTCTAATGCCGAAATGGATCTATTAGAGATTTTTTAAACATTTTCTATTAATTAGCTCTTCCGCGATCTGTACGGCATTTAATGCCGCCCCTTTCCATAACTGGTCTCCCACGGTCCATAAGGCCAATCCGTTGGAAAATCCATGATCGAGCCTTAATCGACCCACTCCACAAAGTTCTTTTTCAGAATAATTTATTGGCATGGGGTATCTCAACGCATTTGGAAGGTCCCACAGTTCAATTCCATTAAAATTTTCGAGAGCGGTCCGGGCATCGGGAACATTTACGGGGGAATCGAATTCAGCATTAATTGATATCGAATGTGCTCTGTACACGGGAACGCGCACGCAAGTACAGGAAACTTGGAGAGAGGGCAGACCAAGAATTTTCTTGGTTTCATTCCTCATCTTAAGTTCCTCCTTGGTATATCCATCTTCTCGAAAGTCATCGATGTGTGGTATTAGGTTGAATGCAATTGGATGTTGGAACACAGGATCACTTTTTGCTTCTGTAGTTTGTCCCGTAATTTTACTTTTAACTTGATCCTCTAGTTCGGTGACTCCTTCCGCACCTGCTCCTGAGACCGCTTGGTAAGTGGATGCAAAAAATCTCTTTAATCCAAATCTCTTATGGAGGGGGAAAAGGGCCATGAGAGCGACCGCGGTTGAACAATTTGGATTTGCGATAATCCCCTTGTGGGATTCCAGTGCATCTCCATTAATCTCAGGAATTACCAAGGGGACATCTTTTTCCATTCGAAATGCCGAACTGTTGTCGATGACAACACAATCATTTCTACGGGCTATTTCTGCAAATTCCTGAGTGTTACTGGAACCAGCACTGAAGATTGCAATATCCAAATTTTTAAAAGATTCGGGAGTGGTCTCCTGGACGACTTCTAGATTCCCGCAAGCCTGAATTTCCCGACCTGCTGAACGAGAGGAAGCAAGTAACCTTGCTTCAGCAACTGGAAATTCCCTTTTTTCAAGTAAGTTGATAATTTCTTGGCCAACTGCACCAGTTGCGCCTACAATGCCGATTCTATATTTTTTCAATGGTTTTTAATGATTTATATTCTGTGTATAAAGAGAGGTTAAGTTTTCTTGGATGTCAAGCGAGTGAACATTTGCTTTTGGCAGATATTGATCAACAGCAATTAGAGCATCTTTTTCAGGGAAGAAGCTTAAAAGTTTATAAAATGTCTAGTTCTAAGCAACCCCCTTCTTGTGTGGAAAATTCTCTCGGCACCCCTTGGGGGTTGCATGAAGTGTGTCAAAAAATTGGCGAAGGGCAACCTTCGGGTATGGTTTTTGAGGGGAGAGTTCCAATCGGAGCGATCGCAAGTGAGTGTAGCGATGAGAAGCAAAAGAAGAATTTAATTACCAGCCGTATTTTACGACTTGCTGGTTTAGAGAAAGGAGTCAATCAGGGCGGAGTAGTAGACACATTCGACCGATATGTTTACATTCATGGAACCAATCATGAACAAAATCTAGGAACTCCATCCAGTTCCGGTTGTCTACAACTGTCTAATGCTTGTGTAATCGAATTATTTAATCTGATCCCCGAAAATACGCACTTGTATATTAATGAGAAAACTTCAATTCGGTTATAGATTGACCAAACAATAGTAATTTTTCGAGAGGTTACTCGGCAGAGGCAAGTTTTTCCTTTTGTGTATGTTCTTTAATTTGAACGAGCGATAATTCAGTTGTCTCATCTTCATTTGTCTCAATGCAAATGGTATTTGAGTGCAACGATTTAATAGTGGTGTGAATGGATTCCTGCTCAGAACCAGGCCAATCAGTATCAAAAATTAAAAATTTGTAGTTGATTTGCCTAAGCTGTATCAGTGCTTCATCTACACTTTTCGTATTCACCGTGTGGAACCCCTGATTTTGGAGATTATCGGTTATTTTTTCTGATTGTTCCCGATTTTTCAAACAAACTAATACGGGGACACTTTTAAAGTCTTTAATTAGGGCGATTACCTTTTCTATTCGAATTGGTTTTTGCAAGAAGGCCAAACATCCCATCTCCAATGCTTCATCCTTTAATTCCGGGAGCGAATAAGCAGTAAAGAAAATAAATTGAGGGAGAATTTCTTTTTCTTGTTTTAATTTACGTAAAACTTCAATGCCGTTTAATTTTGGCATTTGCACATCAATTAAAACAAAATCGTAGGAGTTTACCATGCACTTGGCTAGTCCGACTTCTCCATCTTTTGCATGATCAGTTTGAAAGCCTTCTTCATTTAACACATCGACCATTGTCGTCCTTACGGCTGGATGATCATCTATAATCAGTATTTTGACAGTTTTATTTTTCATAATTTTTAATGGGTAATCAAACTTTACTCTATGGGGAGTTCAATTTCAATAGTGGTTCCTAATCCTGGTTCACTTTTTGCGATAATTGTGCCGCTATGTCTAGAAATTAAGTCCCTGCATAAAGATAAGCCAAGTCCAATCCCTTCTGCCTTATCTGTATAAAGAGGATCAAAAACTGTTTCCAGTTGGTGTTTTTTGATGCCGATTCCTTCATCCTTGATAGAAATTTTTACTGATTCCGAGGGATCCTGGCTAACCTTCATTTCTATTTTTCCACCCTTAGGCATCGCCTGAATTGAGTTCAGGAATATGTTGATTAAGATCTGCCTGAATAGTAATTTATCTAATTTTACCCAAAAAGGCTTGGCCATAAATGTAATAATTAATTCATGTTCCTTAGCCACATTTGCGTAGTTCATTGCTTCTATAGCTAACGCTTCTAAATTAACAGGAACTCTTTTGAGATTCTCTCCTTTTGTTATTTCCAAGAGCCTTTCAATGACCTCGTCTGATCTAGAAATCTCGTGGTCAATAATCTTTAAATGATCCATTAGCTTATCATTTTTCTTCAGTTTTAAGCGTAGCAGGTAGGTGGAGTTTCTAATCGCGGCAAGTGGGTTCCTTAACTCATGAGCGATGTTGGAAGAAACTTGGCCCACATTAGCAAGTTTTTCACTTTGATTAAGTTGATCTCTCGTTTGGATCAACTCTTGAGTGGCCAATTCTTTTTCGGACATTTCCTTTATAATTCTTTTGTTTGATAAGGTTAATTCCTCGGTCCTTTGCTCCACCCGTTGTTCCATCTCCTCGTTTGCAGTACGCAGTTGTGAGTTAGAAATTTGTAGGGAATCTAACATTTCATTAAATACATCCGTCAAACTACCAAATTCATCAAGGCTGGTCTTAGTTGCACGAATTGAGTAGTTCTTTTCTTTTGATATTTTTTCTGCCACCGAACTTAATTCCTTAAGAGGCTTAGTTAATGAACTTTGGTACCACAGGGTGATCAGAATTATGATAATGAAAATAGATAAAGCGGTCAGAATTCCCACTTGTAAGTATTCCGCTTTTTTGGTGTTTAAATCTTGTAGTGAACGCGTAACTGAGATTATTCCCAGTTTTTCATCCACTGCGGTAATTGCCTTAGAAATAAAAATAACTTCATCGTTATCATAGTTTTCGATGAAAGAGTTTTGCGGAATGGGACTGTTTAACTTTTCTCTTGGGTAGTGTGCAAAAAGAGTAAATTTGGGCTCATCTGCATCTCTTTTTTTCCAGATAATTGAACTTTTTATGAGTGGATTTGTTGAAAAACTCTTGAGTAGTTCGTAGGCTGATTCATTATCATCGAATGCGAGAGCAGGGTAGAGAAGTCTCGAAAAGTTATCTACCTGGTTTACTATGTTCGAACGAATCAGTTTTTTTGTACTGTTAATATCTTGATTATAAAGGGCCAACCCGCCAATAACGGGTAGTAACACAGTCACAACAAAGCTAGAGAGAAAAAATTTGGTTCGAAAACTAAATCCTATCGAAAGAAAGTGTGAAGGAACTTCAGTTAGATCCTTCTTCTTAGAGTGCATGTTATCTATTATCATAACACATATATTAGTGTTACGTTTCTCAATCGCAGATTCACTCCAAGAATAATTAGTAAATCAAAGCACTAGTTAAAATACTAGAAATATCCAAAAAATAAAATACTTCGCCTACTTGATTCCTTTAATTACTTTAATTGCTGAAGCCAATATATTTTCGGGTGCACAATTCTTGGTATCAGATAATTCCCGATTCAACAGATCTCTGAAATCATTTTCATTCATGATCTTCTTTGACGCTGTATCTTGGTGAGGTTCGGATAAATTAGACTCGGACCTGGATTGAATTATATTTTCAACAACTATTTCTTTAGTTTCAATTTGGTTCAATTTTGAAAGAGATTCTTGGATGGCAACTATCAGTTTATCAATGTCAGAATTATCTAATGTGATCACTTCCAAGCCCTTCATTTTTCTTGATTCTAAAAGTTTGGTGAAGTTTTCACGACTCGCGGATGCAAAACTGTCCACCAAGACAACTATATCAGCAGAAATCGCGAGGCCTGATCTTAGTGCAAGATTAAAATTATCAAAACACTTGAAGGTAAAGTTTGGTGCCTTGAATACTTGTAAGCACTTGTTCATGACCTCGTCGGTACTTGCAAAGAAAACAATTTCTCTTGTAAACAAATGTGTATTTGCCGAGAATTTTTTTTCTATTTGTTTCCAATTGACATTACCAACAACCGATCGGCTGTGGGTAACCTGATTAAGGGTATCTGAATTTTTCATAGTAGGGTGAATTAATACAAATGATTAGATGTCTTTTAGTCAATCATGTTAATTGATTGATTAATTGCAGTGAGTTTTTTCGGTTTGCTGTTCAACTAAGGCCAAAATTCAATCAGTCCAGTGATGGGATAATTCTTTTTTCCAGGAGGGTGAAGAGATCTGTATCCACTGATACAGGGCACTCCTTCACCAATTCAGATTCACTATGTGTTCCCGTGGAAAGAAGAAAGCAACGCATATTGGCATTTTTTGCAGTTTGAAAGTCATAGGGAGAGTCACCAATGTAAACGGTATCTTGACTGCTGTGCCCAATTTTACTAAGTGCAAGCTGAGTTAATTCAATCTCAGGTTTTTTCCATTGAGTATCATTGGCGCCAAGTGCAAATTCAAGAGGTGGCAACAATTGTAAGAATTCACAGGCAGCTCTTGCGTGTGGACCATGTTTATTTGTCAATACAGCGGTTTTAATATTATTTTTTTTACAAAACTTTAATATTTCAGGTGCACCGGGGAGAACAAATAAATCGTTGAGCATTTCTTTTTCAAAAATGGGACGAAGGCGATGAACGGCTTCCTTGGCATATTCTTTTCCAATTAACTTTGCCATTGTTGTCTCTGAAGCACCACCAATCGCTTTTTTAACAGTTTCAAAACTGGGAACAGGAAATCCCATTTCATTAATAACTTGGCTAAATGATTTGTAAATGGCTTGGAATTGGTCGATCAATGTACCATCAAGATCAAATAAGATTGCTCGAATTGTCATAGTTTATTCTGATGTAGAAGTAAGATGTTTAAATTAAAGAATGAGTTCTGAAGCAAATAGAAGCAATCATCCCATGCAAGGAGAATCAAAAACCTCCTACATTCAATTTCGCAGGGAACAGGATTTTGTTGATTGCATATTGATGGGGAATTGGTCGATCGAAAACAATTCCGGTTTCCAGGTTCGGAACGAATGGGAGTCGTTTTTTAAGAGTAATCCAACCGTTGAAGTTTTTAAATTCCAGCTCGATTCTAATATTGATTGGGATTCAACATTAGTTTCATTTCTTCATAAATGTAGGAATGATCTGGCGGAGGTTAATAAGTCCATAGATTTTCAGGCGTTACCCTCTGGTCTCATCCAATTGTTAGAATTAAGTAAGCCGACGTTACTGGAAAAGAAACAAAATGAATTTTCTCTTTCTCTCGAGCTTATTGACGATACCATTAATTACTTTCGAGATGCCACTTTATCGATTTTCTCATTTTTTGGGGAATGGATTTCATCAGTTGTACTGCTGATCACGGGCCGATCCCAAACTCGTTTTCAAGACTTTGCTGTTTCTTGTCGTGCCTGTGGTGCCTCTGCCTTACCCATTGTTACCTTAATCAGTTTTTTAACAGGGTTAACTATGGCATTTGTGGGCAGTGTCCAGTTGGAGAAATTTAATGCAAAAATTTATGTGGCCGACCTAGTATGTCTTGCAATGGTTCGAGAAATGGGAGCGTTAATGGTGGCTATTATTATGGCAGGTCGTACAGGGGCTTCTTTTGCTGCCGAAATTGGGAGTATGAAGTTGAATGAGGAAATCGATTCTTTGCGAACATTTGGAATTTCCCCCATGGAATTTTTAATTATACCCCGCACCCTAGCTTTACTTTTGATGATCCCTCTTTTAACAATTTATGCCGATGTGGTGGGCATTCTTGGTGGATTAGTGGTGGGTACAGTCGTGATGGATTTTTCCGTGATTCACTATTTCGAGCAGACTCAGGTCGCACTGCAAAGTATGTGGGAGGTTTATTCTGGATTGTTGAAAAGCGTTGTTTTTGGATTAATTATTGGATTGGTGGGTTGTTACAAAGGAATGCACAGCGGAAATGATTCCTCTTCTCTTGGACGTGCAGTTACCGCATCAGTTGTAGTGGCAGTGACTATCATAGTGGTGGTAGATGCTTTGTTTGAGGTAACTTTTAGTTATTTGGATTTGCGATGAAAGAGGACTCATTCAAAAAGCCTTCCATTTTGGAAGTAGAGAATTTAAATTTGGCATATGGCGAATACCAGGTCCTTGAAAAAGTTTCTTTTTCAGCGAAGAGAGGTAAATGTACGGTCTTAATGGGGGGGAGTGGTTGTGGTAAAAGTACGCTACTGAAGTCTATGGTTGGATTGTTGGCTCCTAAAGGTGGTAGAATTCTCGTCGATACGATTGACCTTTGGGCAGTGGATCAAGAGGAGAAAACATCGATCTTGAAGAAATATGGAGTTCTTTTTCAGGGTGGGGCACTATGGGGGTCAATGAATCTGGTGGAAAATGTCTCCTTGCCATTAGAGACTTACACTGAACTGAATGAGGCTGAGATTAATGATCTGGCCCGTTATAAGTTAAACCTTGTTGGCCTCTCGGGATATGGCGATTTTTATCCTGCCCAATTAAGTGGAGGAATGAAAAAAAGAGCGGGACTAGCCCGTGCAATGGCTCTTGATCCTGATATTTTATTCTTGGATGAACCTTCAGCGGGACTGGATCCGATTAATTCACATCGTTTGGATAATTTGATTAATGAATTAAAAGTTAGCTTGGGAATCACATTTATTGTGGTCACTCATGAACTGCCCAGTATTTTCGACATTGCAGACGATTCCATTTTTCTCGATGGACAGACAAAAACTTTACTAGCTCAGGGGTTGCCGAGTGACCTGAGAGAGAACTCTGAGCATGAGCGGGTCCGCTCATTTCTACGCAGGGGTACTCCAATTAGTAAAAACTAAGATTGCAGTAAACTTTAAAACACCTTTATTATTAGTTATTGAAAACAAAAGGAAATAACGTACTGGTGGGGATATTTTGCTTTGGTGCAATAGTCTTAATTATTGGTTTCATTGTATTTACTGGTGGTTTTTCCTCATTTCGAGGTGCAAATGAAAGATTCGTGATGGTTTTTCATGAAAATGTTTATGGTTTGCATGAAGGAGGAAAGGTGACCCTAAACGGAGTAAGGATAGGACGAGTTGAGCGTTTTTTCCTGGGGGACGCCACAGAAGATGGTCCGGTTCCCGTTCTTGTGGAAATTAATCGGAAATTGGTTCGTCGTCACATGGTGGAAGGAGGAAACGACCTTTTTGATGATGAGGGCTTTTTTAAGCCAGCCGTTCTATCACGACTCCAAGCAAAGTTGATTCAAGAGAGTTTTGTTACCGGAATCTTATACATCAATCTTACCAATTCGACTGAAGTGAATGTTAAAAAAGAATTGTATGGATTCCCAGAAATTCCTACCAATGCATCGATCTTTGCCGAATTAAGTGAAAGCATTAATCTTGAAAAACTGAGTAAGCAAATCAGTGAGCTTATGGTTACTGCGACCCAGAAATTAAATGACATTGATCTCAATAAACTCAGCCTTGACTTTTCTAAAACAAACAACGAAATCCAACTATTTTTAACCCAAATTTCCAAAGCTTATTCTCCGCTTGGACCTAAACTTTCTGATACGGTGGATGAGGGCAAAATTGCGATTGGAAAAATTACTCAACTATCTGAAAGCTTGAAAACTATACTCGATCCTTCCTCTGAACTGAGGTTCGGATTTACTAGTACCATGCGCGATATCTCAGCCATGTCCAAATCATTAAAATCTTTGGCAGATCTACTTGAAAGAAACCCGCAAGCTTTTCTTCGGGGAAAAGGGGAAACATCAGAATGAAATCATTAATTCCTATCACTTTAATTCCTATTTATATTTTGTGTGCTCTGAGTTCCTGTATTGTACCTGAATCGACCCATGTTAAGCCAACCTTTCACCTTCTTAGCAAAACCACTTTTGACCAAAATCAAACAACTACATCTTCCGTTTACACGAAAGAGGGTAATAATAGCCAACACGGTCACCCATTTTTTCTTCGTCAAATCGAATTACCTTACTACCTACAAGAAAACAGAATTGTAAACAGACCCAGGCAAGGAGAGATCGAGTTTCGGGAAAATGATCGTTGGGGCGAACCACTGATTGAAGGTATTGGTAGGGTAGTGGGGTTAAATCTTTCACAGATTTTAAATAGTCCGTTTTATTCTGTTTACCCACATCGAAAGAAAATTGGTGCGAATTGGGAAATTAGCATCACAATTATTCGTTTTGAAAATGTTTCTAATCACGAGGTTTTATTGGAAGCATCTTGGGAGATTTTCAATATGAACTTTAAGAACGGAACCTACCCTTTCCGGAGTGGTAAAGTGAACAACTTAGGCTCGGTCCAAGCATCAAGAGGGGCAGATTCTATTATTAAAGATGAAGTGGTTGCTCTCAGTGATTCGCTTGGGGTGCTATCCCAATTAATCTGTCGTTCAATCGTTTCGTCAAACCTTTGATAAGTTCTTGGTTGTGCGACCCGATGCTCAATGGAAGTTGTTTTATTTGTATTATTAGGATTGCTTGTTCTCGTTGTTGCTTTTCGGGTTAATCGAAGTTCGACTGTCGATGACTCAAATGCGATAGAGAAAGAAATCGATAAAGATTTTGAAGAAGGTTTTGAGCATGAATCTGTTGGTGAATTATCAACGCACGGAATGAGTGATTTAGTGGATTGGTACGAAGATGATTTAAGAGAACGAAAATTGGAACAATCTAAAGAAATCGAAAGTTTTAACGAAATTAAATAATTTTGCTCACTTCTGTATTCCATTAGCATTTCAACTTGGAATTAATTCAGAAAACTGATTGTTGTGTTGGTGAAGTTATTCTTGGTTTATTTTTTGACTATTTTTCTGTGGAAATAACATTATTTTTATTACTTTCAAAAAGTTTTTCATGGTTTAAACATTAGGTTCGGAGTATTGCTCCAAGTGCCTGGCGAACTCTCATTGATATCAAAATAGTCTTCTTCTAATGTTCTCTCATCCGTTTCCTATCCGGTTCAGTGGTTCCAGGTGAGCAAAAAATAAAATACCGAAAACGACTGGGTTATTTTAGACAATGAATTAATTTTTTGAGATTTATAAGTTTTTTTTGCTCGAAGTCCTTTAGTCAGGTTCTT
>NZ_CAXLMO010000064.1:0-14470 GCF_964187635.1 Candidatus Seribacter sulfatis
GATGAATCATAAGCCTTATTTCCTGTTCCTTCATTAAGTTCCCACCAAAGGCCGAGATTACTTTCCTTAATTCGATGGGGGCGAAAATCAATCTCCTGGATAAACTCGATGTTTTTCATTCCATACACATCAGTTACTGAATTTGCTTTTAACTTAATGGTGAAATTTCCTTCCGCCAAATTTGTAGGTTGAAACACCAATGTGTAAGCACTCACATTCGATTCAGAATCAGAAGACGAGCTCTGTAATGTTAACCCGGTGAATTCTAAATCCGCTGACGCATTAAAATCAGTAATAGGTTGATTAAATTGAGCAGTTACATTGATTTGTGCACCGTAGGTTGGGTTTTCAACCTGAAGATCAACACTCGGGCCCAAATCCCCCAAGCCATTACCCCAAAGTTTCGCCACCTCGCTCAAATTAAGTGGTCGTCCCCATATACGAATATCGTCGATTAATCCGTCAAAAGTTCTGCCATTGGAGTCTGTGCCTATTGTAAGGAGAATTGAATTATCATCAAAGCCTAGTGCATCGAGCGTAGTGGACTCTCCATTAACATACATCGTAGTTCGACCTTGCATTGGATTAAAAACAGAAACCAAATGAGCCCATTCGTTTGGATAAACCTGAAGCGGTGATTGAATACGAGTCTGTCCAGTCCAAGAAGTTAAGGAACCGTAACGAATTGACATGGTCCAATCCCAACCACCGTCATCAGTAGAGAAAATTATTCGTTCGTTACCAACACCACCCTCTACTAGACGCGGATTGACCCAGGCAGAAAAGGTCATCCCTTTCGTCGTGCTACTTTGGTCCATTCGGAAAGGTAAAGTGAGCGATTCTCCATTTAAATCCAGAGCTTTGCCCAATTTACCCTGAGATTGACGAAAAGAAGGAAAAAACTCGATTTCAGCTAAACCTAAGTAAGTGTCAGAACCAGTTGCCTCAGAAAATACGAGCTTATAATACTGATAAGCATTAGGCGAAGAAACTAGATAATTTCTTCCCTCCCATGCCGTCCATCCAATTTCATTCGAAACCGAATGCAGAACGGTGGTCCAATTCGAATCATCTTCAGACCCAAGTAACTGCCAGGACTTAGGCGATCTATCCTCGACTTTAAAATGCTGGGTTACAATACGATAGCCACCGATAGTAACTGGAGTGCCAAAATCATAGCGGACAAAAACATTGGGCAAGGCACTCTGTTCAGCCAACCATCTTCCATCAATTGTAGTTGAATCGTTATCGAAAACATTTGATGGCGAATAAGGGCTCAGAAAAAGTGGAGATGCGGCTAGGTTCCCCCCATCAGGAATGGTTGCATCATCACTCGAGTAGGTTGCGTGCTGGAGTCTACCTGATCGATCGAAGGCGGTCATCTGGCTAATATTATCTAAGTCGTACCAAGCTAATAAATCATCTTCCACCGAGGTAACAATTCGATGACGGAATTCAAACGCTCCCGTTTGGCTGTTATTGCCATCTTTCTGAACTGCACCATAGGGCACCTCAACTCGAACGAGCGATGGAGTAATAGTGGCATTTAGTTCATAGGTGTAGGAAACATTTACATTATCAGAATAAATAGAAAAAGTAGCTCCGGTTGCATTTAATTCTGCCTCCGATAACCCGGCTACATATTCAGTCTGATTGCCCTCCATAAATAATATCGTTTGAGGGGTAGGCCGGGCAATGAAGGGCGAGGCGCCCAAAACAAGTGGACGAATCCCCATATCTCCTGTTCCGCTTCCGTACAGATCGCTCACCTGGTAGGTGGACAAGGCATTTTTATAAATTCTCAGGTCATCTATTTCACATTTTGACTCCCAACCAAGCGTTCCATATTTACCTAAATACAGGTTGTGATTCGCACCATCTCCCCAATTCAAATAACCACTTGCCGCAAGAGTTTCCAATAAACTTCCGTTTGAGAATAACTTCAACTCCGATCCGTCATAGGTCAGAACATAATGAGTCCAACTTCCCGGTTCTGAACGTGCTTTCACTTCTTTCCAAGATCCACCGGTGTAGATCGCACCACGGATTGTATTGTCGTCGTGATATTGCAGGCGAATTTGCCCGCTCCTCACAAGCACTCCTTGAGCATCATCTAAGACCTTAGCCCAAACTGATAAGGTGAAGGAAGAACTAAGAGAAAGCGACTCGGCATTGGCTATTACATGATCGGTGGTGGATAAAGCAAGAGACTGACCAAATTTACCGGGAATGTGTTGCCCTCCGGTTAACACTCCATCAATTCGGGCACCGGAAAAATCTAGAACCGTTTCATTGGATTCTTCAAAAGGGTACCACAATGTAAGGGAATCTCCACCAACCAACTCTGAGTGATGATTAATTTCCTGAGTTACTGCACTACTCCCAATCCCACCCTGACTAGCCGAATTAGAGGGGATAGTCACAATGATTCTACTGGGATGTGAAGATGGAGTAATCGTGAAAATATATCCGTTCCCGTTTGGGGTAAAACCAGATACCAAACCACCTGAGATTTGTATATCAGACTGGACAAAACCATTGACCGCAACGGCTTGACCAAATTGATAAAAATCAACCCTTGCCGAAAGCGTGGAAGCCGAGTTATTGGAATCTACTACAATCGTAGGCACGATCCCCAAATCCCCAATTCCATTTCCGTAGAGAACCGCAACCTCATTAGGGGCAAAGGCGGACTGATAAATTCTTACTTCATCCAAGACGCCCGAAAAGTCCTGATTTACTGAATCATCCCAGCCGCCTAATCGTACCGAGTTCCCCTCAATATGTATCTGACTTGTCCCCGCAAAGTCAGACCTCGCAATCTCTTCACCGTTTAAATAGATCGAGTGTTGGGAATCCGACACCACTGCGACCAGGTGTTGCCAGAAATCCTGAACTGCGAGGGAATCGGGGGCGTTTAAGCGATTTAAATTAATCCCGGTCGGACCCAAATTAAAAGAGAACGAACGATTGGCATTGCCCACAGAGTTTACATCATACCAGAAAAGCATGGTATTAAGATCGTTTCCGTTGGTGCTAAAAATAGCGGCATCCTGCTGATCATTATCCACTCCAAGATTATTCAGGTAAACCCACACAGAGAGTGTGAAATTATTATCTTCAAAGAGCCCGCGAAAATGCGGAATATCAAAGTAATCCCCAGTTCCATCAAGAACTAAACCAGAGCCAAACATACCACTCCCCAGTTGGGCATTACCTTCTAGAAACCCATCATTTCGACCCACTGCCACATCTCGAATAACTGTTTTTCCATCCTGTTGACCTGCCTCTTCGAACCTCCATCTACTGAGTAGATCAGAATCTTTGTAAACTCTTTCATGAGATAAGAAATCGTAACGAAAATTCTCGATCGATAAATTGGAATCATAGAAGAATTGCTCGCCCACAGTTACAACTGACTGTGCCTTGTAAGGATGGCCACTATCGAGATTGCCAGTTAAACCCCACTTATGAGCGAGGTATCCTTCCACTTTTTTGATTTCATTATCGGATAGTGCTTCATTATAAATAAGAAGTTCTGCAAGTTTTCCATGCCAGGACTGGGAAGCAATATTACGGTCGTTACTAAAGTTATCTGACTGGACATTGCCCAGAGTTCGGAGAGAAATAATAGACAGACTGTTTGGTTTCGCGGTCGACTTACCATCAATAATCGCTCCGTTTAGACGAGTATAACCATTATAAACATTGGCGTCGCCCCCAGTTGCCCCCCAAATATTACCAGCGTTCGTGTGCCAATCTGGTTGCTTCGTAGTGTCACCCAATAAAGAACGAAAATCTGAGTTAGGAACACTGGCATCTTCTGAAACTACCCAGAAAACAGTTCTTATGTCATTGATCATACTAAACCAGTGGCTCTCGCCAGTTGTGCCAGTATAATTCATAACCGAAAGCCCATTTTGATCGGCATTAAGCAAAGTTGAATTACCCACTTGAACTGCATGGTTTTTCTTTTGGCTCTTATCTTTCCAAAATACATTTGTTAAGTCTCCTACAGAAGAACTTTTGAAGGGATGACTCGTGGGCAAAAGAGCGTCTAATCCCCACTTATGAGAAAGGTATCCCTCAATCCCCTGTCGAACAGAATCGGGAACTACACCCTTTAATGCAATTATTTCCCCAACAGTCCATTCAGTTCCCCAAGTACCGTCCTGTGCCGCACTTGAAGGGAAAGTGAACCATGACATTTCACCAGTGCCGTAATCATTAGTCCGAGGCTTATCTAGTATGGAAGTTCCATTAAGAAAGATTTCTTGCTTACCATTGGTTTTGGAGTAGCACAAAGCAAGTACCATCGTAGAACCGTTACTGCCGATTGAGACATTCGCACGAGCATCCGAATAATTCCAAAAAACTTGGCCATTTTCCCAAGGGAAATGGTCTCCCCATCCCATGCCAAATGCGAAGGTCGATCGTCTAATAGTATCAAGGCGAGCAGAAAGAAATATGGCAACATCTTGCACCTTTCCAGAGACTGTTCCATTAATACCAGCTGGGTTCCAATTGGTAGTACCATTCTTTTTGGCAAACATGTGCTCCATGTTATTGTCACTGCGCTTGGCGAATTGAATTGCATTCAATCCGTTTATCGAATCTCCGTTGGCAGGTTTGTTTGTTGCATGACCGTGCATTTTCACAGTGGAGTCTACTTTGTTTGTCCAAGTTTCAACATCAGTCGATCCGGTAACAGTTGAAATAGTTGAAGTATCATTTGCATCCAACCATAGTGTTACATTTGAGAAAACTGAATCGCTTGCATCCAACCATAGGCTAAGATTATTAAATTTAACCGGCATAGATGGAACATTAATTACATTATGGGTATGATTAAAATCAGGGTTAATTGAAACGATATAGCTTGAATTAGCATCAGTTGAATTGAAATCGATTATCTCGCCTACATTTAACTCTAGATTATGGGCATTAATATTAGAAACAGAGACGGGTTGACTGTCCTTCCCGAAAGATACTCTTAAAATCCTTGGACTTGAATCTGAACTGGAATTATCGTCTATCTTAACTGAAGTGAATTGATCTCCAAATCCTCCTCCATAAATTTGACTGATTTCAAAATCCTCCAATCCGACATTATATATTCGAATATCATCTAGAAATTCAGCAAATGCTTCATTATTACTCGAATTCCCAATGTAGTAGACATCACTTTGTTCTCTTCGGTCAGATGCACCCACATTCATTCCATTCACAAAGAACCTGGTTTGTGAACTTTTACCAACCACTGTGTAATGATGCCATCCAACCCTAGAAAGTGGATCTAATGCATATCCGGATGACCGATACCGATTGTCGCCATTTGCATCATCGCCATCAAAGAAAGAAACCATACGATCACTTCCGCGCACAGTAAGGTAACGGTCATATTCTCGATTGGACTGCTTACCTTGACCACGAAAAAGAGTGGATCGACCCGAGGCACGAGGAGGAAATAAATTTTTGGCCCATACTGCTAAAGTCCATGAATTCCCAAGATCGATTCCATTATTCTCCACTCGGATCCGGGCATCACTCTGATCCTTTCTGAATCGAACCCCTTGACCGTAGCGGCCTTGAAGGGAAATTGAGGAGTCAAAAAGTGAAATAACTTGTGAACCAGCAGTTTTACTTACTGCAAAGGTGCCGTTAACAACTTCGGTATCAAAGGGCCACCAGGCAAGTAAATCCTCTCCACGGGTAACCGCCCTGTACATTTTTCGGGTAGACTCTGAATTATTAGCTCTTCCCGCAGGAGGAACATTTGTCTGATTATAATCATCTGTAACAGAACCTGAATTGATCCATATATTGGAAACTAGGTTGTCCTGATCAAGTGAAAATTCAAATGCGTAAGTTCCGACTCCAATACGGTTAATCGAGTTGGGAATGATACTCCCGCCCGAAACCCATAAATCGCCATCAGCTTCACTGAAGTCGTTCACATCCACTAGGTTTCCACCACGAAAGAACATAATACGACCAGTATTTGGATTTCCTTCCACCACCTTGTCGACCTCAAGGGATGTAGTGATTTCAAAGTCTCCATACCCACTATTGTAAATCTTCAAGATATCATTTGGACCTAACGCCGCGTTATAAACCCTGAAATCATCAAGTAATCCCTTAAAAGTTCGGTCCGTACGAGTTTCCTCTGTAAATCTACCAAACTGAAGCGGAAATACATTGCCGGTTGATATATTACTTTTTGCCCAATTATTCCTTAAGCTGCCATTAACATATGCCTTCACATGAGTCCCTGTGTATTGATGAGCAATGTGCATCCATTTATTCTTAACCCCCTCGGAAATATATACCTGTGGATCCCATCCCCAATGTTGCGAAAAAATTCTTCTGTAATTTGCAGTATCCCATAAACCACGCATACCCCACATCCGATGAACACCATTGGCATTACTTCTTTGCCCCATTCCATAAATCCCTGTTTCGTAATCTCGATTCGAACCATTGGGACTTTCATGTTGTTCCGCGTACATCCAAAATGAGATGGTTCTTGGATTTGCATACCCAACTCCCATCATTGCAGGGTAGGCGTTTGTTGAAACCCATGCATTCTTGGGAAACCGCAAGGCATATCCAAACTTCGAATTCGAATTATCAAAAGTCACATTCCCATCCATACTATTGATTAAATTACCCACATAACCACTCATGTAATCCTTTACCGTAGTTCCATTTCCTTCGTCAAACGTCCACCAAGCAACCAAGTTTTCGAGTTTCGTTACGGGGTGGCCAAAACCAATACTAAAAGAAAGAGGTTGGTTTCCAGTTAGGGATGCGTCCTTGGCAATGCCTTCAGGCAAAGAGACGGTCAAAATTCCCGGATCAACCGTCGAGTTAAATTCAACTCGAATGCTCGACCCAGTAGTCACATTTATGTCATGGAAAACAGAATTGCTCAATCCAAGCATGCTCTCATTGAAGTCCACCACCCAAGGCATCCCGTAGCGGGTAAAATTCAAATCAACTGAAATTGGGTTCGAATGAGTGGCACTCGGGTAGGAGGCATAAAGGCCAAGATTGAGATCGCCATTTCCACTATTATAAACACTTTGATGCTCGGACAGACTAACTGCCTTTCTTGAAAACCGAATATCATCAAGGTTCCCCATAAACCGCCCGTCGGAAGTGGAGTTCAGTCGCGCAATTCCGAGAAACCACTTTTCAGTCAAACCAGCAGAAAGCCCGCCCTCATAAATACTGGTTGAACCAATGGAGGAACCATCAAGAAAAATTTGTAATTCATTACCGGGAGATATGCTCTCTTTGTAACTGACTGAGAGATAGTGCCACGTACCATCTGAAATATTTGCCGACATACTGGCTCGATCTGACTTGCCGATAGTACTTAAGAATATTTCCACATCGCTTCCTTTGGTTCCTAACTGTAAAGAACAATTTTCATCATTGCCCAAACTCAACATCACATTTGAAATTTGCTCAGCGGACCAACTAAAGCTTTCTTCATTCCTCCGAAACCAAAAATTTAAACTAAATTCATTAGTATCAAAACCGGCCGCCGGTACACCCAAGTCTGCATAATCACCAGTATTGACCCAGGTCTGCATAATCACCAGTATTGAGAAACGACAAAGAGGTTCCATAGGTCGAGGCCAATGACCAGGATACCCCCCCAGATAAAGTACCCCTCGAACCACTGATGCTGTCCTCTGCACTAGTTCCCTTTCCCTCATCTAACCACCACCAACTTACCAAATCGGCCTTTCCAGGAACTGGTGGAACTAATTGGATAAATGTATTGGAAGGTAATGTTGCATTACCCCCTAATTGCCCCGCGCCCTGGGCAAGAGAAATTGTAATCTCAGTGGATCCTTGAGTAGGTATCAAAGTAAAAGAAAAATTCCCGTCGCTAGTATCGTTGAAAGTTGAGATTGTAGCACCAGTTACAATCAAATCACTTTGGTTTAAATCAGTAACCACAACCGGTTCCTCAAATTGTAAAAAACGCAGGTCAACGGATATGTTTGAATCATCCGTTATACTGGGAGCGGTAAACTCCGCTACCAGTCCCATATCTCCGCTACTGTTATTATAAATTTTTCCAACCTCATCGTCGTTCAATGCAATAGAGTAAATTCGAACATCATCAATTGAACCTGCAAAACGATCATTAAAAGTGGGCATCCCTCCTATAAACCAGTCACCCAATGAAATTTCTCCCTGTCTTCCAGCCGGAAACGAGCTTTCTGCGGATAATTGCCCATTCAAGTACTGCTTGATTCGACCCGTTTCTCGATCCACAACCATAACTGTATGATACCAACTTCCCACCTCCATCGGAGTGGAAGATATTCCACTAAAACCTTGGTCATAGGTCGCATGCCATGAAACCGGATATCCGTCTGCAGCCAACGCTACCCCTTTGTGCTCGATTACTCCAGCTCGCATAAGAAGTGGTGATTTACGGCCCAGAAAGCGGGTACCAAATCGGTTTATTTGCCCATGACCTCCCTTGTTGTCTACAATTAACTCACTTCCATTTAGACCGGTTTTAGAAAAGTCGCCATCCTCGTCCATATCAATCCACAAAACACTTCCATCATCACTCCTGGTCGCAAAAGTAATATTTCCTGCCTTAAGATACCCAGAATTACCAATTCTTAATTTTCCGTACCACAAACCTCCAATATTATCTGTTCCAGTTCCAACACCTGTCCCCGATTTATTCTCTCCGGTAGAAAGAGAACGTGCATTCACAGTGGCACCGTTAAAATCAATCGGTATATCAAAATTTGTGTCTTGATAAACATAATCATGCCTAACACGAAATCCGTTGCCGAAATGATAGAGTAGGGAGGACCCAATCGCATAGGGCCAGGGAGTCGATGTTTCTCCTACACATATTGAACTTTCCTGCTTACCAAAACCACCGTTATCTCCTCCCGACCAATTGGCCAGATTGGAAGAACCTGTTGTGTTTGATTCTCCAAGTAAATCTCCATCCACCCAAATGCGGACGCTTCCAGGGTTTAATCTCATCTCCCATCTCAAATCATACAACTTGCCATCGGTATATCCCTTACTTGCTAATTCTGCATAAGGAATGTCAAGTAAAGCCATATTCCCGGTAGAAGATGCCGGGGCAACATGCGCAGAAGCCCCGCTCCCAATCCTAATCCTAAGGTGACCACCATTAAATCCAACAAATGAGCCCGTACCCGCTCCACCCTGTTCCCATAAAATCGAATCCGGGGGAGGGTCACTAGTCGGAAAAGCAGTGAGAACAGAAAAATTGGCATCCGCAGTTCGTGTTACTTGGTTATTGGGAATAGTTTCTCCGAACCTGTATCCTTTTCCGTCGATGTCATCTAATTGATTATCGTCGTACGATCCATTAAATAGCCTCTCTGTGACTCCACCGGGCATTACCGATGATTGTAACGAATCCCCAGGATTCAATAACGAAAGAGAATTATAATCTACGGTGGTACCTTGCCCCAATTTCGCCTGCATATATTCCCCGCCACCTCCCTCGTACCATCCGAATGCAAAATTGTACTCAGGAGTGGCTTTTATGGCAGAAGGCTTGACCCATGCGGAAATAGAGTAACTCCCCACACCAACATCCAATGGTGCACCCTCCGCTTCCCGGTAAAGCATTTCGACCTCAAAATCAGTCAACGCAACCCCATAGACTCTAAAATCATCCAGGTACTCGGCAAACCGTTGCCCCCCGCCATCATAATTGCCTAAGGTGTAAATATTCTGTCCTGTCGGACGGTCTGAATCTCCTTGATAGGCTCCGTCCAAATAAAACTTACTAGTCACCCCATCTGAAACCAGAACGATCTGATGCCATAATCCATCTGCTTCCAAATCAAACTCACCAGAATCTCGCCAGTCTCCGTTCCCATTGGCAAAAACTCCGACCCGATTGCTAACATCTGAAACAATAAGGTGGTGCCCATTGGTTAATCCCCTAGATAATGTTCGCCAATTGCCAGTTGGGTATAAATTCTTGTACCATGTGGAAATTGAAAAGGTGGCGACCGTAGTAGTTCCTCCCAAATCAAGGGCAGGAGTCAATCGTACCTTTGCCCCGGTCGAGCCTTGAGGAAGATGTAGTGAAGAGTCCCCAAACTTCTTCTCTGTTACCGAAAAACTTGCCCCATCTAAAAGCCCGGCATTTGATAAATTTGTAACGGAGTCAATAGAACTACTTCCTAAGCCCTCATCGAACTTCCACCAACCAATCAAATCGCTATGCCGAGTAGTTTTACTGGGCGCCATCAGAGAACCTACCTCAGCCCAGCTATTTGAACCGTCCAATAAAAGGGCACCATTACCCAACTTGGGACTACTCGTATCAATGGATGCCGTCCCCATTAACTTGGCCGATGCATCTCCCCCCGACTGATCGGGAACGAGCGTTCCATTTGCGTCATCGAAACTCCACCAACCAACTAGATAATCGGAACGGGTCACTTTTTTGTTGTAGGAAATAGTAATTGATTGTTGTTGAGAGTAATCTCCCAAGGAATCAACTGCGGCACCTGCGTTTAATGTGAGAAATATCCTCTGAGGATTACGATCCGGAATTATATCAAATCGATAGGTTGAATTACTATCCTTGATAAAATTAGAAATAACCCCACCCGAAAGTAAAAAATCAGTACTTTCATTTGATTCATTTAGATCATTAACATTGACTAAATTGTTAGAAGAATCCCGAAAAGTTAACACCACGGGAATGGGTGAGGCATTACTGGCTCGACTAACATTGATGTCAACCGAGGGACCGAAGTCCCCGAAACCTCCTCCGTAGGCGTTTTCAATATCCCTAGCAGTGAGAGCGATCTCGTACAGTCGAACATCATCAATCCAGCCATTAAATATATTACTTCCATCCGGCGAACCTCCAATTCCAAGATCTCCGTTTTCGACATATACTGAATTTGAATTCAGGATTGAGCCAGATAAGACCCCATCGATGTATGTCTTCAATCTTTCCCCATCATAAGTTGAAGTCAATAAATGCCATTGAAATTGGTTAATTGCAAAGGATCCATTATCGACATAATCAGCAAAAAAACGAAATATTGATTTGATCTGAGCACCACCCGGTTCAACTTGAATAAAATAAGGAGAAAGCATGCCATCACGCTTGGAGAGCAACTGAGAATAATCTGAGGGTAATCCGTTGCTTTTAAACCAAAGCATTATCGAAAAGTTAACCCGAGCCTGCAAATTGGGGTGGGCAGGCACGCGCGCATAGGAAGAACCATTACTCAGATCCAAACTGCTCCTGGACATAGCATTAAGATCTACCCCCCATCCCGCACCCTCTAAAATTGCATTCACACCGCTGCCAGTCATGTCCACCGAGGTGGTTCCATTCCCCTCATCAAAACTCCACCGACTCAGCAAATCGCTTTCCTTTACTATCGCTTCAGACACTACAGTTCCAATCCCCAAGCACAGGGGAATCAAACAGAGCAAAATACGAATGATCATTAAGGATTTAATATAAACTAGGGTCTGCAATTATTCAATGTATATGCCCCTTTTTATTCAAGGTAAAAATTCCAAAAAGAAATCACTGCCCGCAAGCAATTTAAGTAACTTAAAAATCACAAAGTTCACTAAAATAAAAATTACAGTAAAAGTATTCTAAACACATAAAGGTAATAACTCTTAGCACAACTTGGCTGAATACTACAAATTGCGGTAAAAAGTTTACTATATCATGCTCAATATTAAAATGAACCGCAGATACAAAACTAATTGGAAGTGCAGCGAACTCTAGTTTAATTTAAACAATATAGACCAATAGTGACCTGAAATGCGCTACTCTTCTCTTCTATTTAGTTCTTACTCGTACTCGAAGGAATTGCTTGCCCCCTTTGGAGGATGCAGTACCAGATGTCTCCCAAAGAACGCGCTCCATTCCCCCACCAATGTCTATTCCACTGCCCGTGTCACCACCGTTCAGATCAACTTGGGAAGTTCCAGTTGTAGTCCATGTACGCAAATCTGTACTGGTTTCCACAATGTACTCAATTCCCTCCGAGTTATATTCTGTGCTATATTGTTGGAAAGTAATTCTTTGTTTACCATCTTTTTGCCTAATACTTCTTGGTAGGGTTGTCTTTGCATCGCTACTCAGAGAGTCTCCTCCAAAAGCTCGTTCCATAAAGTTGCTCATCCCATCGCCATCGGAATCAAAGTCATCTGAATCAAAGAGAAGCTTGGCGTCGTCAATCGTAATGCTTCCGGAACCATCCAAGTCGATCAGTCCTTTTAGATTTTTCTTGGCGAAAAGCTTACGGGCAAACTTGTCACGCTCCTTCGGGTAACGTGGATCCATCCTTCGTTCATCAAAGAAAGCACTCTTTCCTGGTTTCTTGATTTTAATATCACGAATAACATCAGCAGCCGCATTATAACTTCCATTTCCGGCTTGCGTAGCCTTGATTGAAACTGTCAGTTCATCGGCTCCTCCAAATCCGCTGAAGTTTTTGGAGAAAACCAGCACCGCACCCGCTCCGCTCCCATTAATTTGCATCGCATTATTTGGGTTTGCAGTTAACTCGAAAGTCACTCCCAAATTTGAGCTAGCAGAGGCCATTCGCCCTAATGGAGTTGGCTTCCTCGAAAGTGGAAGATCGCGCAATCCTCCGGCTTCTCCCTGCTTGAAGAAAATGGTCTGCCCTTGCTTATTGGTCACATTAAAAGATGTAGTTGCCGTAGTGGTAAAAAATGCGGCACCCGTTGCGACTGCTCGAACCTGAACTACACCCGTTGTATTAGCGCAGGTAATTTGACCGCCACTGACAGATGCAGGGCCCGAAATAATGGAATAAGTGGGCGAAACCTGAACTGGTTGATTACTTATTCCGTCAAGTACGACCGCCCTCACTGTGAATTGCTGCTGTTTCCCCATATCGCCAATGGAATCAAAAATAAGAGTAAGGGGTCGTTTCACCAAGAAAGTAGAATCAACGACTACCGCTGCGGCGTAAGTTCCATTTCCAGACTGACTTGCCCGAATGGTCACCGAGCCAGTACCGGAGAAAGTAAGACGAGTGCCAGATAGACTTGCTATGCTATTGCCCGCAGTAATTGAGTAGGCAACTGTTAAACCGGCCGAAGAACTTCCATTTAAGTCCATTGCTTGATCTATCCGTGTCTCGTTCACTGTAGTAAAGCTGAGTGTCTGGGGACGTTTACCAATCACCTTCATATCAAAGGTCTTATTGGATGCCGCAGAGAAATGACTGTCCCCAGGTTGCTTGAGAGTTACCCTTACAAGTCCAGTACCCACAGGATTCAGTTCGCCTGCGGAATTAACTGCTATGACTGAAGAGTTATTTGTCTCGTATACTATATCAAGACCAGAAGTAGCATAAGCCCCCTCTAATTCAAAAGGACTATCAAAAGTCGACATAAAGGGCTTATTACTGTCCGCAGCATCCAATGGGACATTGGTGGCGGCTACAGTAATGGACTGTGCCCCCCCAAACTGCGGACGACTCGAACCAAATGGATGTCCGTTGTTCAGACGTGCATTTGAGCCCCACTTGTAAGCCAAATATCCTTCCAAACGTCGAACCGCAAAATCATTCAGATCTCCCTCGAAAAGCATCACCTCATGAATCACCGCATTGGCAAGTTGACTGGATATTGCACCGCTTGAATTTCTCCCGGCACCGATCAGCATATCTCTTCCAGTTGAGGGAATAGAAGGTGTGCTCGTTCCCGAAATTGCAGTACCAATCTGATTTGCACCATTGAAAATGAACTCACTGTCCGCATAGGTTGATCCCGCTTTCCTGCGGAACACACCCACCTGTACATTTCCTCCAAAGTTCACGCCACTGAAAGTCTGCTCGCCTCCACCATTAAAGTAGAAGCCTCCATTTACACCAAGACCGATTACTTGGCCAGCAGCTCCGGAGGACGCGCCAAAGTGGAAAAACCGATCACTATTGGTACCACTGGTTTTAGCGGCAATCACCATGGTATAGCCGACATTCCCATTAACACTGGAAGGTACGGAACCTGACAGGTAAGCACCTGAATTCCCAAGTGTGGATCCAAATGCCAGTCCAGGCAATCCGTTTTGCACGATCCGCACGGGTTGCTTGGAGGTGGAAGATTGACTAAAGGAAACGGAATTGCCTGATACATCGGCCCAGCCATCAGGTTGAACTTTCCCTCCAATACTGGTAAAGTCAGTCGTTGCGTCTGGTGAACCATCACCGTTCACATCATTCGCGTTCAACCAGAATATCATACCTGGCAACGAATCATTGTATGGACTGTATTCAGTGACAGTAACCGTAAAGGTTTTAGAACTGGCGGGGTTGTAGCCTGAATCCCCGGCCTGAGTAACTGTGATTGTGGATGTACCTCCCCCCACAGGCTTCAAACGGGTGCCGGAATTTGTAACCAATATCACATTGCTATTGGAACT
>NZ_CAXLMO010000065.1:0-7786 GCF_964187635.1 Candidatus Seribacter sulfatis
TTACCTACATACGCTATGCCTGGGGAAAAGAGGGCGACTGTGTGGAGAAAGAAACAGTCTCAGACCTTCGAAAAAAACACTCCCAAAGAACAAATCCATGGACCGATCAGGAACTGAAGGAACTGTAGAAAAAAGTTTACTTCACTTTTTCAGGTAATCGATTTGGCTTACTGTCCAGTCCCCATCGACCTTGCTCAGCTCCACTCTGGAATGTGCATTCTCCCGAACCACATTCCCGCCTTTACCCGTCCATCCGGCATAGAATTTGACGGCATACACCGCAACGCCATCACCAAGGGAAACCTTTTGCAATTCTTCACAGCGCAATTCCATCCGACGCGATGCCACGCGTAACCGGCCGTATAATTGAGCCAGTCCCTGATTGGTGTGCTCCCCCGCAATTCTCGCCTTACTCCGGATGGAAATGACCACTTTGGGTGCGAACAATTTCTTAAAATCTTTCACCACCATGGCATCGGAAAGAGTCGATGCATCCTCTGTCTTGGATGCGATCTCACTGAGCTCCTCAAATAAGGCTCCGATCTGTTCCTCCTCACTCGGCCAAGCAAGCCAGCTAAAAACTCCAAGTACTACAAATATTATCGGGATTCCAAAAACGATTCGCTTGCTCATATCCTTAAATTACCGCAAAGATTTGCTTTCATCCATACTTATTCCAATGAAACTTTTCGTAATCTCTTTGCTTCCAATTATAAGTCTAGCAAATTTATTTTCGGATGCCCGCCCTTCCGTTCATGAAACGGAAGAGTTTGTTATAATTCGCACCGTTGAGGGAAAACCGCTTTTCGAATACCGGAAGAAACCCTCGGAAAAGGCAAAAAATAATGCCCCCCATTACTCCCGCACGGGTTACATCCATCCACTCTACTCACCCTCAGGTAAAGTTATCACCGGAGACTATGCACCTGATCACCCTCATCAGCACGGCTTGTTCTTCGCCTGGACCAAGTCAAGTTTTCGTGGCAAGCCCACCGAGTTCTGGAACCAGAAAAAGAAACTCGGTGATATTCGCTTCAACCAGTTTTTGGGAAAAACCGAAAACAAGAAATCCCTGTCCCTTCAATTCGAACAGATCTTTACCGCAAACAAAGATTCGAATGAACCGATTCTTAAAGAAACCTGGAAGATTGTAATCCCTCATAAACAGAGAGATTATTTTCAGTTCGACCTGACTTCCATTCAAAGTTGTGCCACTGAGGATCCATTAGTTATTGAAAGGTACCATTACGGAGGAATGGCAATTCGGGGAAATGATCAGTGGATGATAAAAGTCGAGGACGGAAATCCACTCGGCAAAATGATCACATCGGAAGAAAAAAACCCGGAGAATGGTAATCATACAAGACCTCGATGGGTGGCGATGCATGGACCGGTCGATGGACAGGAATGTGGGGTTGTGGTGATGAATCACCCGGATAACTTCCGCTTTCCCCAGTGGGTACGTTTACACCCGACAATGCCCTACTTTGTCTATTCCCCCATGGTCGAGGAGCCCTTCACCATCGAGTCAGGTAAGCCCTATATCTCAAAATTCCGCTATCTCCTATACGACGGAACCCCCGATCACGGCGTGATCGAGGGTTCCTGGAAAGAATGGATTAAAAACTAGATTCTTCTATCCTTAGAAATCAAACTTCAGACCAATTTCAACACTGCGTCCGGGAAGAGGTGCAAACTGTTTCAGTACGGAAGCATGATTGTAGGCAAGCTCGTCGGTAAGGTTGGAGCCTTTAACGAATAACTCTCCTACGGAATCTCCGAAACTTACATCATACGAAGCGAAAGCATTGACCAAAGAAAAAGCAGGAGTTACTTCTTCATCATCCCCTAATTTATCCTGTTTCAAGGAACGAGTTAGTTTCATTCCGAAATCAAGCTTTTCCTGCATAACTTCAAAACCGATCCCAAGCCTGGAAGCTGGGATCCTAGGCAAGTTACCACCTTCTGTTTTGTTCTTTCCTCGCAGGGTGTCACCGTAAAAGGACAACAAAAGATCCCAACCAGGGTTTTCCATGGCAAGCCAATCAATTTCAACCTCAAACCCTTGAAATTCTGCATCGACCGATTCGTATGCTTTTTCTTCTAGGCCTTCAACACCCGGTGCAAATCCGTCACCACCATAGACACTTACACGCTGGGGGTTACCGTCCGTACCTCTTTCAATTCCCGAATGTTCCAAGAAAATATAGTCATTGTATTCGGTATGAAAAGCGGAGAACTGACCGGTTACCTTACCCACGGTTTTTCGGATGATGATCTCAACTCCCACCGCAGATTCGTTTTCAAGGTTGGAATTTCCAATTTCATAGGCTTCGGTAGCATGGTGAGCCCCGTCCGAGTACAATTCAGCCGAGTCTGGTGTACGTTCAGAGTAATTTACATTACCACTGAGATTCCAAAGCTCGTTGAGATCGTGGGAAACACCTCCGCTTGCACTGAAAGTGGTTTCATCCCGATCAGCAATAGTGCTTTGGTATTTACGTTTAATACTCTCCCAGCGAATTCCGGCATTTATTGTAGTGTCATCACTTAAATCGTATTCCTCGATTAGGAAAAGTGAGATCCTGCTAGACTCTTCACCCTCTATACTTGGGTTACTCGGGTCTGAATAATTGTTATCATAGGTGGCTGATGTATTGTCATCATCCCAGCTCCTACTCAGTCCACCAAAGATGCTTTCTTCTCCCACAATTTTGAACTCATCAAAAAGGCCATGAATGCCAAAAACTCCACTTAGCTTTCCGATTTCATGCTTGAAAGCAATTTTACCTTCAAATCCTTCTCGCAAGTAAGTGGCATGAGTGTGCCATTCGGTTACATTATTTTCGGTTTCATAACCACTTTCGCTGTGTTGGTAATCTCCGAAACCGAAGTTCAAATCGATTCCGGTTAATAAATCCGAGTTTGCGATATCAATTTCGGACCGAAATTCAAATCGATCACTTTCCATTTCAATCAAGGTATCACCTTCGGCATGTTCGCCGGGTACACCGTAATCATTTTCGAAACTGGATAAACTGAATCCAGCAAAACCTGAATCAAGCATGTAGGAAGCTCCGAATCCTATCGAAGAGCTAACGCCGTGACTATTTTCAACTGTATTAAAGGGGCCTTCTTGGGTCACAGGAGTAGCATGATGATCTTCGGTGTAGAAGGTTGGAGTGTCGTAATCGTTGTAATCTTTCTTGGATACATTGAGTTGATAATTGAGCTTATCTGAACTTCCAAATGCTATGGCTCCATAACTCAATCCTTCATTCACGCTGTTATAACTGGAACGAAGTGATGCACCCGGAGAATCATAGGGACTAGTAGGAATACTTCGATCGATTACGTTAACAACACCCCCGATGGCACTTCCTCCATGTAATAGTGCAGATGAACCTCGAAGGATTTCAATCCGATCCACCATCAAGGGGTCAATCGGAACCGCATGGTCTTCTGATTGTGCGGACACATCAAAGGAATCAGTTCCATTCTGCAAAACCCTCACCCGAAACTTATCCATTCCGCGGATAATCGGTCGATTTGCAGACGGGCCAAAATGAGTCTGACTGACGCCGGGCGTATCCATCAATGTCTCCGCGATGGTAGTCCCTTTTGCTCTTTCGAGTTCTTTATCAGTTAGTACACTCCACGCCTGAGTGGATTTATTAGATTTGGTACCTAAAGGAGATGATTCGATCGTCAGAGCGTCAAGCTCTACGATTGGTTTATCTGCGGCTTTTTCCTGAGCAAAACCCAAGGAAGCAGAAAGTAAAAAGGGGGAAATATAAAATTTCATATGATTGTTATGTTTGGCTCAGTTCAAGGGTTGTGAGCACTTTTTTAAGATAGTGTAATCCGGCTGCGCCGAAGGATGAATTCGAAAATTAAAAAAAGGAGAGTCCACGGATTAGTCCGCAGTTCTACCCGTCAATTAAAACTTACGCCTGTACCGGGGGATCCCGGGCACCAAACGAATCATGCTTACACGATGTCCTAAATAATTGGACAGTGGAAAATTCCGCTTCCGATATATGCCCGATAAACGCGGAAATCTGAAAGTGTGCCTGAACCTCGAGGCCCTGTCCAAAAAGAACCACCGCACAGGAACTTTCCTCCTCGCCTTTTTGGTCTTCTTGACTCTTGTCGGTCCCGCACCCTTTTTTTCCTTCCGCGTGTGCACACTGTCCATCTCCATGAAAAAGGGAGGAATGCAAATCCGGACTCACGCGGGAAAGCGATAGAGCACCAATTAACAGAGCACACAGAAGAGATAAAATCTTGGGAAAACGAATCACAAAGTGTTAGCATCCACTTAATGCAACATAATTGCAATAAGAAAACCTAACTGGCAAAGGATTAATTCTTATTACCCCAAAGAGCGGGTGTATATCCTTCTTCTCTCTCTTTTCATTCCGAATCGGGGTATCAGGAGAAAGAACAATATGCCCTGCTCCCTATCTAAAACTGTAATATTTTGATTTCAAGCAAGATCAGGACGAATTCATTGCCTTTGCGGTAGTTATATCCAACAAAAGAAAAAAAACGGCAATTTTTCTCATGGACATCGCTGTTATTTCATCAATTAATATCTTTAAAATCTAAACAAAAATATGAAACTCATTCTCTTTTTTATCTTTGCATTTATTTCGCAACCCGCTTTTGCAAAGACGAAGCCCCCCGCGTATTCACCAGGAGTACCCAAGCCCACTCATTCGGAAGTGAGATATGGGAAACATGAACGCAATGTGCTTGATTTTTGGAAGGCAGAATCAAAAAGCCCAGCTCCAGTCGCCTTTGTGATTCATGGAGGTGGATGGAAAGGAGGATCCAAGGAAAGACTAGATCGTTTTGCCGACCCCGATGCCCTTCTACAAAAAGGCATCTCCATTGTGGCGATCAATTACCGTTATGTCACTTCGGACGAATCACCACCCGTAAAAGCTCCTCTTCATGATGCTGCCCGAGCCCTCCAATTCGTCCGCAGTAAGGCAAAAAAGTGGAACATCGATAAAAAACGAATTGGTGCTGCAGGTGGATCCGCCGGTGCCTGCTCCAGCCTTTGGCTTGCCTTCCATGATGACCTTGCTGATCCAAAAAACAAAGATCCCATCCTTCGTGAATCGAGTCGTTTACAATGCGCCGCGGTTACTGGAGCACAAACCACGCTCGATCCCAAACAAATGAAAGAATGGACACCCAACAGTAAATACGGCGGTCATGCCTTCGGCTTGCACCCCTTCGATACATTCCTTAAGAAACGCAAGGAAATCATGCCCTGGATCAAAGAATACTCCCCCTATGCGAATGTCACGAAGGATGATCCTCCCATTTTTTTACAGTACAAATCTTCTCCCGCTCTCGGACAGGTGCAAAAGGACCCCACCCACACCTCCAACTTCGGGGTAAAATTGCAGGAACACTGCCTCGCGAACGGAGTTAAATGCGAATTGTATTACCCAAGCGGACCGAAAACTAAACACTCCGATACTACTTCTTTCCTTATTACACACTTACAAAAATAGATTTAATCCAATGACTAAGATACTTACCACTTTCTGTTTTCTATTTTCAATAATCTCACTTGGAGCTGCCCGTGATCCAATCCGCCTGACTCATGGGCCGATGCTGGGCCACCCCACAGCTGAAAGTGTACGGGTTTGGGGACGCACTTCTGATTCCGGAGAATTTTCTGTCCGGTACGGCGTCACCGAAGGAAAACTTACTCAAATTTCAAAGTCTGTAACCACCCGGATTGAAAATGACAATACCGGCTATGTAACCCTCAATGGATTAAAGTCCGACCAGCGGTACTATTACCAAATTCAGGTCAATGGACGCCCTCATGGACTGCCCGGATCTTTCCTCACCCTTCCAAGTGCGGAAAAAACCCGCAATGCAAAATACAACCCTGAAGGTCTGTTCAATTTTCGGTTTCAAATCGGATCCTGTGCCAACCAAAATCCCGTTCATGGAAACGGGCACCGGGCGAAAACCTATGAGACTCTCAATCGCGACTGGGCGGACAAGACCCACTTTCATATTATGAACGGGGATTGGCTCTACGAAGAATTGAGGGAATACCCGGCGGAAGCCTGGCGTCTCCGTGCGGGCATTGATGAAATCCCCCCCGTGGTTCAGCATATGCCCACGGTCGTTGGAGTTTGGGAAAATTATAAACTCTACCTCAGCCGGGGAATTTCCCTCTCCCAATGGCATCGAAATGTACCCAGCTACTTCACCTTTGACGACCACGAACTGGTCAATGATATCTGGGGGGCTGCCACCGCGGGCCGACGTGACCGACGGGCCGTATTTCGGGATATTGGAACCCATGCTTTTTACAATTACCTTGGCTGGGCCAACCCAACTGAATACGAACACCCCATCCACTTTGGAAAAGCCGAAATGAAAAAAGGGAGTGATCGTTTAATCGATCCCTCCACCAACTTTTCCAAACTCCCCCTCGACGAAATGCTCAACCTGCATGTGCATTGGGATACCCCACAGGCAGGTGTAAATGATCTCGCCTATGATGATCTATCCTTAGGCCATCCCAATTCCTATGTTTACGATATTAAAAAGGTGATCGACAAGAATACCCTCCAACTCCACATGCCCGCAAAAGTCTCCGACGAGATCACTTACTCAATTGGTCGGAGGAGTTATGGCAGCTTTAAAGTCAGTAATTGTGAATACTTTTTACTCGATACCCGCGGTGCTCGGGACATGCATGATATTTCTGACCGTGGCAAGAAGGGTCTCTCTATGCTCGGAAAAACCCAAATGAACTGGCTCCTTGATTCGATGAAAAAGAGCGATGCCGATTTCTTCTTCGTCATCTCCACGGTTCCCTTTATGATTCCTCACAGCGGAGCCGGTGGATTCGAGGCGGCCGCGAATAAAGAAGAGGCTTGGACCGCCTTCTTTGACGAACGGGAACACCTTATTTCCGAATGGGAGAAAATGGGCAAAAAAGTATTTGTGCTCACCGGCGATCTTCATAACAGCTTCGCAATTAAGATTACTGAAAACATCTGGGAATTCTGCTGCGGTCCGCACAACAGCGTAAACCATGTTCCGAAAAACGATGAAATGGACCGTCCTGCCACCGGTAAGTTTAAATTCGGCCCACGGGAATGCGATATCCGCTGGAGTTCCTACATCCTACCCGACCTACCCCGGATGGAAAGACTCTATCCCCACTATGCGGTGGTCAAGGTCAACAATGTCTTTAACATGCCCAAGAAACTCGGAGATGAACGCTGGGTCGCCTACCCTCACCCCCAGGTGGTTTTTCAATATTATAATGGAAACACCGGTGAACTGGAATACGCCGAATCTATTTCCACCGACCGAGAATAATATCCGAGCACGCGATAGAGATAAGATATTCGGATTTGTCTATTCGCTCATCGCTTACCAGTTCACAGTGGATCGCCACGGGCTTACAGCCCTCGCGATGACAAGGTTGGTAAAGAATCGTAGTGAGCAGAATTTGTCATTGCGAGGAGTAAGCGGGAGCGGACGACGCGGCAATCCACTGCATGCAATGGACGCGTTCGGGTAATGCGGTACAATTACTTAAACACAGTGGATCGCCACGGGCTTTCAGCCCTCGCGATGACAAGATGTGGGGGAATGGTAGTGTGCGGGTCCATGACAATAGACAGACTTTGTCATTGCGAGGAAGGAACGCAAGTGACTGACGCGGCAATCCATCGTATCTCGAGGGAGACGATCCGGTTAGTCTGTTCGCTTACTGGTTCACAGTGGATCG
>NZ_CAXLMO010000066.1:0-4984 GCF_964187635.1 Candidatus Seribacter sulfatis
ATGACACTTACACTGATGGACAAACAACTTCCAAGACAATTGAAGTTCTCAAAGACCTGAGTCAGGAAAATAGCAATCCATTTTTTCTGGCTGTCGGACTTACTAAACCCCACCTTCCCTTTGTTGCCCCCCAAAAATATTGGGACTTATACGTAAGAGAAGAATTCAGAATGCCAGCTAACAAGAGCATTCCTCCAGGATACCCGATCTATGCGGCTAATCTGTTTGCTTATGAAATGCACAAATACAGTGATTTTGAAGGTAAAAGTCCGAAAGATTTTTCTGATGACACGAATAAACGACTTCTTCACGGTTATGCTGCATGCACTAGCTATGCAGATGCATGCGTTGGTCGGATACTCAATGCACTGGAGAAAAACAATCTCGCAGAAAATACGATTGTTGTATTGTGGGGAGATCATGGATGGAAACTTGGCGATCATTCGAGTTGGTGTAAGCATACAAACTTTGAGTGTGACACTCGTGTGCCATTAATTGTCAGAGATCCTCGACATGAAGGTGGTCAAAAAACCAATCGTCTGGTTGAATTAATTGACTTGTACCCTACGCTTTGTGAACTAACTGGACTTCCAGTTCCGAAACACTGCCAGGGACGAAGTTTTAAAACTCTTCTTTCTGACCCGGAAGCGGGCCACCGACTAGACGCATATAGTTCCTACCCAGCTCTAAAGAACACTGGACACAGCATTCACTTTAAAAACTACCGCTACACAGCATGGCGGGACCCTAAAGGCAATACTGTCGCCCAAGTATTAACTGATCTAAAGTCAGATCCGGGCGAGGTCACCAATTGCATAGATGATCTAGATTACGCCGAGGATTTAACCTATGCTAAAGAAAGGCTAAACCTTCGTATTAATGAGTCCTGTAAACCAAAGCTTTTAAGCGAACCCAAATCGGCACAGAAACAAGTTATCCAAATCAACCCTTCCCCAGAAAACCTCAGGCAATCGATTGATGGATTTGGTGGCTCAATCGCATTTTGGGGAACCCGGGCTGATGATGAGGCGATGGAATATGCATTCAAGGAATTGAAAACTTCTATCCTTCGGGCACAGGGTGAGGTTTCCAAAAAAGGAATTATCGATCACAACCGGGCAATTCTCAAGCGTGCCATGAAATTGAACCCGAAGTTGGAGGTACTGCTTACTTTCTGGCAACCACGCTCCTCCACCCTTCTTAAAACTGAAGATTGGCTCGATGAAATTCAACAAGGAGAAAATAAACAATATTTCTTGAAACCCAAAATGGAGGATGAATGGGCAAAGGAAATTGTTAGCCGTGTAAAACAATACATTGAATGGGGAATCAATGTGACCAATCTAGGAGTTCAAAATGAAACCAATTATTCTCATATTGGAACTCAGACTTGTATCTGGGACCCAAAAAGACTGAGAAACTTTATCGAAACAAAACTAAAGCCAAGACTGGACCAAGCTGGACTCAATCTACTCATCACCGCCCCCGACCTTGCCTATATTGGCTATAAAGGAAGTGAACTTAAACGATTCCTCCCCACTATTCGAAGCACGAAAGTAGACCTTATAGCCTATCACATGTACGATAGTTACAAAGAGGGTACTGATGGTAGCCTTGACATCCTAAGAGAAAACAGTCGCCAAATCGGAATAATCCGAAAAGAAAATTTTCCTAACAAGAAATTTTGGATGACTGAAACCACAGGTGCCCAATGGAATAATGATGTCTGGCACACCTATGGATGGTTTGAAGGTGCTACTGAATTTGATAAAGCCATCTTAGCCGCTCAATATATGCACATGACATTTGCCCAGGCCGAAGCCAACGCATTTTTGTGGTGGGGTCTCCTTTATTCTCTGGCTCCAGATCGCGTAAAACATCTGAAAACCCGACAAAAACACCGTGATGAAGGTCTTGTCCTGGTAGAAGAAAAAAGAGGAGCGAATGGTTATCAAAAATTTCTCGAAAAAACCAAGAAGTTTTACTTCTTTAAACAGTACGCAAATTTTATCTGGAAGGGATCCAAGCGCATTGAAATAAAATCCCCGACTCCCCTTGAAGTAAGCGCTTACCAAACCTATGACAAATCAAGAATCGTGGTGATTGCACTCAACCCATCTGATACAGTTCAGGCAGTCGACCTTAACCTTCCGGAGGGTATGGATTTCAAAAGGGCCTTTCAAACAGATCGAAAATTGAATTGTGAACCGGTACCTCACTCCAGTCCGCTACCAGCTAAATCGATTCGGACTTACATCTACTCCCGCTGAAAAGAAGGAGTTGAATTAAAACGGATTATTCAGATTACTTTTTAGGAATCTCGTTAAGAGTATAGTAAGCAACTTCATGAAGAAGTGGTTGTTCAGTATCTTTCCTGCGAATGCCAGGCATTTTTAATTCGTGCACATGCCCCTTTACCATTCCATCAACTTGTAAATGAACGTGCTTACCATTCTTTCTAGGAATAGCTTTCGTAATCACTGGAACCGTTCCGTCAACCTCTGGACTCCCATATCCCTTTTGATAGATGTATGTGTAGGTCTCCATGGTGTAGGAAGAAATATCGGCCAATGTTTTAATGTCGGCTTCCTGCGTAAAGGTTAGTTCAAAGCCATCAGGCTTCACCCGCATCTCGTGAACCTCGAATGGAACCTTCCCTGTCCAATTTACCCGTTGAAAGGAGAAAGGGCTTTTTCCTCTTGAACCCCATCCACGATTCGTACCACCCGTAAACATACTGCCATCCTTGGCGAACCTCGCCACGATATTACCGGATCCAAAACCTTCGAGAAACGGAAACACCGCACCCTGATAAAATCCATTTACTTTTTCCAGAAATACACGATGCACTTTAGAATGAGTTTGCTCGGAAACAAATAACTGATTTTTGAACGGACCGAATTTCCCATTAGTCTCATCGCATTCAATTCCAGCCGGTGAATTCCCAACCTTTCCATGAGGAAGAACAACCGGCGGAGGTATGAGATCAGGAACTCTCTTTCTTTCAATTTCAATTCGACTACCGGATTCTGGTTCTGGTGGTTGGGGACCTAAAGCATCAGTCAATGCAAAGTATTTGTTGCCTGTAGGGTTTCCCTGAAATCCACCTGGCTTTAAGTGCTTCAAAGAGCTCGAGCCGTTCCATAAACCTTGGTTGTCACAATAAAAAACATCGCCCAAATGATTAAACCCGATCCCTCCAGGTGAACGAATACCATATCCGGTTGGAATGCATTCACCTTCTTCCGTCACACGCATGCACCATCCGCGAAATGGACTCTTATCATCTGCTCCCCCTGAACCCGTAAGACATAAAATCACCCAAATATCTCCGTTTTTATCGTGCCGGGTACCGAACGCATATTCATGGTAGTTCCCGTTGATTCCCCAGTCATCTGCAACCGTTTCAAATACATCTGCCCGCCCATCACCGTCGCGGTCTTTCATACGGGTAACTTCCGGACGCTGAGTAGCATAAAGCCAACCATCTCTCCAAGAAAGCCCTAGAGTTTCATGAAGTCCCCTCGCATATAAAGTCCATGTGGGTGACGGTTCATCTTCCCAGACGCCCTCCCCTACAAAAATATCTCCTCGTCGGGATGCGACCGCCACTTTATTTCCTGGAAGTATTTCGATGCCGCTTACTTCGATTACCTCCCCTGAAGGAAGTGGAATCGTGGTAATGGGATAATAATCGGACTCAACCGGTAAACTTTTAGAATGATCGTCTGCGAATAACTGAGGGGCAACTGCATAAAAAAAAGTTAAGAGAGTGATGAAAGTTTTCATATTTAAAATGTATAGTTTGTTTAGCTGAACCCAATTACTCAGCCCAGGAATAAGTAATTTTTAATTCGGACTTTCCTTCATTAAATTCAATCGGCACCCGAAGTTCACCCTTTTCAGCAAAAACTTCCCCTCCCTCAACAGAAAGAGACAATTCACTATTGGAAAAAGTATCCTTGTCTTTATCAAAATTTCCCTGAGCAAGACGGAAGTAAAGATTTTGAGAATTTCCCTTACCCACAAATTTGAGCGTTCGATTGATAACTCCAGGCTTTTCATCGAAGGAACTGCTAACGGGAACTGGTTTGTCCGAAATAGAAATTTCATCCCGACTGTATTTAAATGTGGGCCTTTGCAACTTATCCAAAACATAGCCATCAAATTCTAGTTCTTTCGTGCGGTATTCGGACTCTGGCCAAATGGAATCTCTTGTCTTTAACTCAGCTATGGCTAAGCCCTCGGGCAACCGGATGACATCATTCCCGGCTGGCGGTTGAAAGCCTTGCCCACGGGCAATCCAATGTCGAGCTCCATCGATAAAGTCTCCATGCCAAATCATTGCTAGTCTCATGTTGTTTGCATCAAAAGCAAGATTCACTCCCTCATGGTAACCCACTCCAATCGCTCGCGGCCCTGCACCATCAATGAAGTTCCGGTAAATGGTTGCTTCCCCCTTTAGAGGTTCGATCAGCATTCCTTCGACAACCTGTCCAGCCTTAGGTGCAGTTTTAGAAAGGGGTTTATTTTTAAAGCCGGGCCCAGTCCATGAGACACTAAGTGCTTCCCCGCCGGCTAGTTCGAAATATTTCACTTCAATATCGTGCTTTCCTTTTTTCAATTCAACCGAACCTGCCTTTGCCTTAATTCCATGAACGCCATCGTTATCGACGATCATCTTGCCATTAATAAAGAGCTGTGATCCGTCATCCGAAGAAATTGTGAAAGAATATTCCCCATCCTTTAAGCATTCAATTTGGCCATTAAAAACAAATGCAAAGTTGTTATTAATCTCACGCATTGAAATATCAAAAAGGCCTGTGGCCAGGGCTCCAGATTTGACTGCTTTAAATTCAGAAAAATTTGGCATCTTACTCCATTTTCCGTGATAAATTTTATAAGTAAGATTGGTGACCGGGTTGGCTTTCTTGGTTATACCCATCACGCCATTCATTAATTGATAATGCCCGGGAAAAGTACA
>NZ_CAXLMO010000067.1:0-43244 GCF_964187635.1 Candidatus Seribacter sulfatis
CTAAGGGACAAACTTCCCCTCCCGGCAGCAAGCAGGGTAAAATCGCGTAGAACCACCGTTCCATTCACATCGGTGTAGGTAAGGGATCCACCAATGGTAACATTGGTACTTTTCTCGCGGACCAGTCGAATGGGTTGATTAATCGAGATATTTTGGTTTTGATATTCACCAGCCCGTATTATCACCACATCACCGGCACTCGATGCGGTTACTTGAGTCTGAATATTTTCCCCAAGTTCAACCACCCGGTTGGCGGAAAATACCGGCAGGGCGATCATAAAACTAAGGATTGTACTAAGGATTGTACTAAGGAACGATTTTTTCATAATAATATTTTGATTCGTATTTTAAAGTCGTGCGCAGGCGCGCGAAGGCACTGAGTGTGAGGTGTCCAAAGAGAACCCCAGACCAAAAGGATAAAAAGAGAGAGACTGAATAATCTGATGATACATTTGTACAATCAATAAGTTATACTTATTTCATAAAATAACTTCATGTATGAACACAAACTCTTTTTTTCTTATCTAAATGATTAAATAAAAGAGACTCTATGTACGAAAAAAATCTAAGCTCAATTGAAACCACCCCCAAATGGATGAACTGGCTTGATAAGGTACTTATCTACCCAGTTTACTTAATCGAGTTAGGAATGAGTTCGGGTGGACCGAAGCGGATAATGATTTCCTGTATTAATTGTTTTGGAGTAATCTTTTCCGTAAACCCAAGGGTGTTAAATAAATGAAATAAATAATTCCATGAAATTTTTAAATAGACCGGGTTTAATGGACATTCACGAAAATGAAGGGTTAACCATTTTAACCTAAATACATCCGCTGAGGAAACAACGGAACGCGCGGCCCATTTTTTTGTCTGGCTGATCAGGGACCCGATTCCGGTTCGCCGGGCAAAGGATTGCAGGGAAGAGAAGGATATTAATTCAATCCCTCCATCCACCGGTTTCATGGATAAACCAAACTGATCATTCGCGACCGATAAAAAACCATGACTGCAGCCTAATCGATCAAATACCTCAGTCAGGGGAGTCTTTCGAAAAAAGCCCGGCTTTTCCCTGGCGTAGTTTTCCAATTGTTCAAGGTCAAGAAATTGATCCCAGGTTGATTTCTGGGTAAACAAGGGTTCGTCAATCACCTCGACCATGTCATGCCCGAGCAGAGAGGAAATGGTATCCGGATCGAGCCATTTATCCACCACACAAAGACGCCCGATTTTCCCATCCCGATAAGCACACCAGGCCAGGCTGTTTGAACGTACCCTGTTCTTTATTTCCAAGTCCTCCTGCAAAGCAAGCCACTGGGGTTCCTGCTGTCCAAACTCCCCCACCGTGACCATTACCTGCTCCCCACAATCCGCCACACCGAAATGTCTCCAGTTTTTATTTTCGGATACTTTGAGTATAGGATTGCCCCCCTCCCCAACCGGATCGAATCGAAAATCCGGTTTTTCATCAAGCACACCCATTCGCTCCGGTTTGGGAAGATCAAAGAATTGAAAATTATTTTCCGGCATGTAGCCACCGCCTACAATTCCACGAATGTCCTTCATTTTGAGAAATTCTTCAATATATCCATGAAATAAACTATCCGGTTTCTCATTGGCAAAACCCTTGGCCTCCCCAATCATTCCATTATTCACAATAAAGGTAAGGTGTGGTTTTAAACGGGTACCGGATGGATGGGGCACGGGCTCCCTAAGGGAATACATTACATCTGCCTGCTTCCCCCCTTCATTTCCGCAATGATGCATCGCAATAGCCTCCTGTTTGGATCTGCCCTCAATAATTTTGTACCATCCCCATCCATCGGGACAGGAATAGACCAATTGCCCATCCGTGCAAAACCTGCTAAGTCTAGAATTATCCAATAATTTTACTTCAATTTTTCGAAAATCTTCCAGAATTTGTCTGGCCGAACGGGGAATTGATTTCCCCTCAATCAAATCATAAAAGGGATAATCTTTCATCGATGGATGGGAATAAACTTCCTGAATACCATAGAAATGCTCCCACATCTGCTGGGTAAACAAGTTAAAATCTTCCCGGATACGAGCTCCTGTCCATCCTTCCAGCTTACGCTTTCTTTTCTTCTTCCATTTTATGGTATGAAAATTCGGATTCCCCCGGTTTTCCACCAGGGCAAGTCTTTGTAGGATTGAAAGATACCATACAATTCGATCGTCTTTGCATAGATATTTGAGTGCCCATTTAACAGCATCTTTGAAAACAGCTTTTTGATCGCCCAAACGGACTGAGGTTCCCAAATCTCGAAACATGGACAAATATCTCTTTTTACGACTCAACAATATAGAATAACATAAAAAAATTTATTCCACCAAAAAATTTTGGTTATTTTGCTCAATCTAACTTCTCAAAATTAAGCCAAGAGATTTTTATTTATCAGTCGGGGAGAGAAATCGTACTGACCCGGGAATTATTCTCCGGGTAGATATCAGTCTGTCCGCTTAGCCGAAGCTGCGATGAAATCCTAACCCCTTTGCCTGATTCCCCGCTTCCATCCAAAAATAATTTTTCACTTCTCGTTTCCCCGGGATCTAAATTATTAAAAATATAATTTTTCACCACTCCTCGGTATTCCACCTCCAAACTGACATTGTTAAGCCAAGCGGTTCCCTGATTTTGAACGGAAACCAAAAAAGGAGTGGTTCCCCCTTTCATTTCCTCGGGGTCAAAATAATACCCGACAATTGCCCCGTCATGCAGGTTAGGCACATTCCGATTTTCAATTCGGCCGACATTTAAAATTCCATTCCCAGTAAACTCATCAAAGCCTGGTTTTTCGGATTCATTGGAATATTTGTAAAGCAAATCGACTACCTGATCACTAGAAAGATTTGGATTCCTGGAAATTTCCGATGCCAGTGCACCACTTATAAAAGCGGTGGCAGAGGATGTGCCACTGAATGAAACGAGGGCCTCGTCTTCCCAGGCCGTAAACACACCCACTCCGGGGGCGGCAATATCAACGCCTTCTCCATAATTAGCGAACGAAGATTGCCTGCCATTTGCATCCACTGAGGTAACTCCGATCACATGATCAAATTTAGCCGGATAGGAGACTCCGCTGACTCCCTCATTCCCAACTGCCGCCACCACCAACGAACCTTGTGCCCGAGCATAATCAACCGCATTTTTAAGAACTATGCTTTCCCCCGTACCCCCAAGACTAAGATTGATCACTTGAGCCCCCCGGTTGGCCGCTTCCACAATTCCTTTGGCCACGGTAAAGGAGTCTCCCTGCCCCTTCCCGTCCAGTACCCGGATGGAAAGAAGTGAAGCGGAGGGTGCAATTCCCATAATACCTGAATCATTTCCAGAAATGATCGATGCAATCGCAGTCCCATGCCCCCGTGAACTTGATCCTCCGCCCAGCATGTCAATCTCCTCAATGGAAACCCCATCCAGATTGGAGTGACTTAAATCGATCCCTGAATCGAGAATGGCCACCTTGACCCCGCGTCCCCAGTCATTTCGTTCCTCGGGTACGCCAATCCATTCGTCCGCATTGGCTCCAAAGCTTTTCTCCCCTTCAAGAAATTCGGCACGCGGTAATTCGGGTGATCGAACCCGATAGTTATAATGGGGTTCTTCCTCATTTTCCATTTTATCAAAATACCGGGATGCTTGATCCAGATCCAATACTCGTAATCGGACGGTTTTTAATTCTGCTGAACGATCTCTCACCCTAAATCCATTCGCTTCTGCCTGAGCCAAGAATGTTTGCATGGACTGGGTGGTTGCGAATCCAAGGGTCAAGTCTTCAAGAATTGGTGAATCCACTAACATACTCAAATCAAGCTCCCGTTCAATCTGGGAGGGTAAAGATATTTCCACATTAAGGTCTTTTATTGGATTGGAAAGAGGAACCATTTCCTCGGGAAGTTCTGCTGATTCTTGTGGGTTGAGAGTTTGCACAAACTCACTAGAGTCTTTAGTAAAAGACTTACCTAGTTTAAAAACTAGAAATATAAAAAGTAAGAGACCGAATCCAATTAACAAACGATTGAACATAATTTTTAATTTTGTCATTCCCCGACTGGGTCGCAAGGAGATTTATGGTTTGATTCCTTTTATTTCATGACTGACTTTATTATTGTTGGTCATGGGTTGGCGGGTTCCGTCATGGCACATCAACTGATTGAACGAGGGCAAAAAGTGCTTGTCCTTGATGCCGGGCTCCCACATTCAGCAAGTGCGGTGTCTGTGGGATTGGTTAATCCATTAATCGGTCCCAAGCTTAATCCGCCATTTATGATCAGGGACTGCCTAATGGAAAATGAATTGTTTTTTCGACAATGCGAACGGTCCTGGGGAAGTGATTTTTACCGATCTATCCCGCTTCATCGGCTATTTATTTCAGAAAAACAAAAAAAATCCTGGAAGGAAATGGAAAAGAATCCCGATTTCTTTCTATTTCAAAATGGACAATTGAATTCTGATCAATATCAAAAGATGGGGATACAAGCACGGCTCGGTGGAGGAATTACAAAGAATGCATGGCAACTCGATGTATCTCGTTTTCTCAAAGCAAGTAAAGATTATTTAATTGCAATCAAGGCACTGAAAAATTCCTCTTTTGAATTTAAAAGGAAAGAAAACTTACAAAAAGTTATTTTCTGTGAAGGCTTTCGTGTACTTGAAAATCCTTGGTTTAAAGGACTTCCTTTTGCCCCGGCACGGGGAGAAGTGCTGTCCGTTCAATCTGGAATTAACCTGGCCCTCAGTAATGGATCCTGGCACCTGCCGGGTTTCGCAGATTATGCCCACATGGGGTCCACATGGGATCACCAAAACCTACTCTCCGGTCCAACGGAAAGAGGGAAACAAGAAATATTGGAAAAATGTAATTTTGTAGATTTAAAAAAAAGCGATTTCCCCCAACACTCCAGTGGTGTGCGCTCTGGCACGAAAGACAGGCACCCTATTATTGGAGTTCACCCAGTCCATAAAAATTTATTTCTTTTTAATGGCTTTGGATCAAGAGGAACTTCAACGATTCCACACTATGCAAAAAAAATGACTGATTTTCTTTTGAAAAATAAATCACTTCCATCCGAGGCGAACTTAAACCGTTTTATATAATTTACAATCGATGAGAATAACTGAAAAGGCACACGCGGAACTAGACAAAATTCTTCAGCGCGGTGATTTAGCAATAGATGCCACATTGGGCAACGGATACGACACTCAATTTCTTGCCCAAAAAGTCGGGACATCCGGACATGTGTTTGCATTCGATATCCAAAAAGAATCAATAGAGCAAAGCACTCGTTTTCTCGGAGAAAACAAACTCGAAAACCGGGTCACTTTTTATCTATCCTGTCATAGTAAAATTAAACAAAATTTGCCCATTGAACTGGCGGGTAAAATAAAGACAGTCACCTTTAACCTTGGATATTTACCGGGGGGAGATAAAAAAATTATCACGAAACCAGACACCACATTGTCTGCCCTTAAACAGGCGCATCTTTGCTTATCTGATAATGGAATAATTTCCCTGATCTCCTATCGTGGACACGAGGGAGGAAGGTGTGAATTCGAAGAAATCGAAAAACTGATAAAACAGGAACATTGGCCGGTCCAAAAAACACCCGGTAGTGAAGCACCGGACTCACCCGTGCTCTTTATTATTGGCAAAGCTTAAAGGGGAGCCGATGGATCAACATCTAATTCGTAATCCACATCCTCACGACCAAAGCCAAATAATTTATGAAATTCTTTTTGATATAATTCGAAACTAGTTTTTTCATACAGGTTTTCTGTATTCACAGTTGGCCAGATATCAATGATCTTTTGTTGTACAGATGGCTCCATTTCCCAATCATCTAAACGTATGCGGTTTTCTTGGTCCACTTGGGTTTGCCCCTCTCCGTAGAGACGATCCTTAAAAAGACGGCAGGTTTGCTCGATGCAACCCTCATGGGTCCCTAATTCCTGCATTATCTTGTATAGGATCGATACATAGAGAGGAACTACCGGAATTGCTGAACTTGCCTGCGTTACCAGTGCCTTATTGACTGATACATAGGCTTTTCCTGAACCCGCATTTTTCATCTTTTCGGTAATCCGGGCCGCGGTGTTTTCAAGATGTAATTTAGCACGACCAATTGTCCCATTTCTGTAAATGGGTTGAGTCACCTGTGGCCCGATATAGGAGTAAGCAATATTTAAACAATCAGCAGAGAGTAAACCTGCATCGAGAAGTGCATCGGTCCAGGCTTCCCAATCTTCTCCCCCCATGACCTTTTCTGTTTGAAAGATTTCATCTTCATTTGCGGGATCAATTGTTACTTCCTTCACTTCCTTGCGATCGGTGTCTAAAGTTTTATTCTTATAAATTGCACCGATTGGTTTTAAACAGGCACGGTAGTTTGTACCATCAACCGGATCAGTTCGACGGGGCGAGGCAAGGCTGTAAATAACGAGGTCAAAAGTACCGCCAAATTCCTTCGCTTTTGCGATTACCTCTTCTTTAATTTCGTTTGAGAAAGCATCTCCATTCACATCTTCTGCCTTTAAACCTGATTCACGGGCTAACTTACAAAAAGCTTCAGAGTTGTAATGACCAGCACTCGCGGTGCGTTCGCCTGCAGCCGGTCGCTCAAAATAAACTCCTAAAGTATCCGCACCACATGAGAAAGCGGCGGAGATTCGGGAAGATAATCCATACCCAGTCGAAGAACCAATCACTAAGACTCGCTTTGGTTTCCTGTCATCGGTAACGAGTTGCGTCTTGGCATAGGTGGCTTGCTCGCGAATATTTTCCAAACAACCAACGGGGTGAGAGGTAATACAGACAAAGCCTTTAATTCTTGGTTTTATAATCATTCAATTAAATGTAAAAGTGTTGTGAAAAGTATGCTATGTTAAAAAGGGAGTATTTACATACCATTGTTTGATCGATAGTAGAAGATCAATATTTCCTCATTCATGTCTTATCAAAAATCCAATTACAAAAAACTAACCTCTTTTAACGAAAGAAGGCTCCTTTCCGAATTTCTTGAACTCCCTTTAGGCGAAGATCTATCGAAACATCGCGAGCCTTTAAGTATGAAAGATTTAGTCGAAAAAACCTGGTCCAATTGGGGATTGGGTGAAGAGAAAACTCCCGAGCAATCAATATCTGAAAATTGGTACAAAATTGTGGGAAGAAAATTAGCGATGAAGTGTGCACCAGAAAGTTTAAACAGTGCCAGCGGTATTCTTTATATCAAGACTTCAGGTGGACCCGTTAAACAGGAACTTTCTTTTTCTAAAAAACAACTGTTGATCAAGATTAGAAAACTGGAGGGTTGTACCATGGTTTCCGATTTAAAATTTACCTAAGTTTTTTGATCAAGTCTCTTGCAAATACTCTTTTACAACATAGTTCTTAGAAACTCTGATAAAAATTAATGCGGCAATAAAAACCAAAACGGTCCAAAACCAAAATTCGGAAGAACCCGGTAATTTGGATGAACCGTCCTCATTAATAATAAAAAATTTCACTGCCGATGTGAAATAATTCCCTAACGATACAGTTAGTAAAAAAATCGCCATTACGAAAGATTTCATTTCCTTAGGTGCTTGAGTATAGGCAAATTCAAGACAGGTAATAGAAACTAGCACCTCCGATCCCGTCAATAGTAAGCAGGCCAATATTTGCCATCCCATATTAGGGCTTTCTCCCAGGTCGATTCGTTCCTGTAACAACGCGACAAGAGTAAAAGCAAAACCCATTACCCATAACCCAAAACCAATTTTACGAAGAGGTGTCACCTCGAAGAATTGGGAAAAGAATGGATAAATGATATACGAAAATACTGGGATCAATAGTAATATAAATAACGGATTCCAAATGGCTGAGACTTGTGCGGCAAGCATTTCGCTGCCACCAATTAAGGGAATCCAATCTGGTAATACTCGGTCCAAACTTCGGGCCTGTATTTGCCACAGTGTTCCAATCTGGTCAAACAGTGCCCAAAAAATAACTACAAATGCAAAAATAGAACAAAGGCGAAGTATTGCACGTAAATTCTCACCAGAAAAAGTTTCCTTAAAATAAATTTTTCCTCGCGGTGGAATGTGGGCAAACTGTTTTCGACCCAGCCAAAAAATAAAGGTCGCAATTGCCATCAAAATTCCTGGCAAACCAAAAGCATAATGAGGTCCAAAGATTGGCTCATTTACTAATTTCTCCCCTACCCAGGGTTCCACGATTGGATAAATTCTTTCGCCCAGTGAACCGGCTTCTCGAGTCGCCTCAAGAAGGAAGGGAGTCAGTAAACCGGATAAAAAGGCACCGATATTAATTGAAAAGTAGAACCAACCAAAAACCTGGGTCAATAAATGATTATTTCGTATATTAAACTGATCGCCCACATGAGCGGAAACACAGGGTTTAATTCCACCCGCCCCTACTGCAATCAAAACTAGCCCGGCAAATAACAAAGTTCGTGTATCCCCAAGAATTCCCATCATGGCGAGGCAACCATGACCCAGGCAATAAAAGAGTGAAAGTGAAAGAATGGTTCGATATTTCCCCCAGAATGCATCCGCTAAGATACCACCAATCAGGGGAAAAAAATAAGCAGATCCAACAAATAAATGAACCCACGCTTCCGCTTCTTTTTCCTTAAAAATTGCAGACTCTCCGTTTGGTTGAACCAGATAAATTGTCATGTAAGCCAACAGGACACTCCGCATTCCATAAAAAGAAAATCTTTCGGCTGCCTCGTTTCCAATTATAAATCCAATTCCTGATGGAAGCTTGGATGTTTTTTGGGGAGTAACTCGGTAAAGGCTCATCAATTAATTCTGTTGAATCCGGTCCTGCTGTTTTCTTCTTTTTGCCTCTTCTTCAAGATCGTCCATCAGTTTATTTTTTTCGTCATCTGAAACGGGGGTCTCCTGTGTTGCATGAGGTTCGGACTTACCTTGCATCATGAAATACCAGACGATTAAGTTGATACTCGCTCCCATGATGCAAAGAAGAAACAACCATGTATTAAAAATCGAGGTTTCCAGTAACTGACAAATCGCCAAAGCTGAAAATAAGGAAAAATTAATCGCAAAGAGAAATTTCACGCGATTAGTATTTGGTTGGAGTATGTTCATTGATGGATATTGTAATTTATATTTAACTACTTATCTTACTGACATAAAACCTTGCCAAGATCACTACTTTTTAATCAAACTTAACTATGCGATTTTTTAAAACACTTATTACTTCATGCATTCTCTTCCTACAATCCTGTGAACAGTTGGAACAAAGCACCGAAACTGAGGACCAAAACAATACTACAGTAGAAGATAATAATAATAACGAAAACGTAGCACAGAAAAAGACCGAAGAACCGAGTAAGAAAGAATTGCCAGAAGCAAAGAAGCCCAAACCTGTTGAGAAAAAAGTGAAGCCAAAAGATTTGGCAAAAGTGAAAGCACCCTCCACGCCACAAAAAGCAAAGTTTACTCCAGAATTGCTCTCCGCGGTTAAGAATTGGAACTTAATCCCGAAGTCAGTATTCCCTCTCGCAAATGTTACGATTAAAAAAGATGTCCAATTTACCGCCTACTCCTCTAGTGGACAAGCGATCGGATCCTCTATGCTACCGGCAGGGAAAGAAGTATTTGCGATCGGCCATAAAGGGAGTCTTCTTGCCGTATCTCCCTCCAAGAATGGATCGATGCGAGGTACTATTGCGATTGATTCAACTGATTTCAAAGATGGAGTGGCTTACTTATTCGAAATGAGAAAAAGGCAAAGAATTGCCTATGCTGAAAGAAAAGCAAATAAAACTAATCCTGCCTTATCTAAAACTTCTTCTCCCTCCAAAACAAAGTCAGTCCCGAAGGCCAAACCGAGCACACCTCTGTTTGAAGACCTGCCATCTCCGGGAGATTATGGACATGGGAAATTTTGTATCTGTTCGGATTGCCGAACTAAAAGACTCGCGCAAACTGGCTCTATTAAATAAGGAATAATTATGGCAATTGGATCGAAAAAGAAAAAGAAGAAAAAAGAAATCGAGATAGGCGACTTTGTACGCGAAACCGTTTCCTCAAAAGGAAAAAAAAGGTGTGGCGAAGTGTTGATGATCCTACAGGATAATCCTGGTGATCCAACGCTGGAATGCGTTGAAGTTCATCCCGATGAACTCACTCCGTTAGTGAAGGGTTCTGATGGAATGAAAACTTTTAAAACCAAAAGATCAAAGCTCAAACACTACACCCCAAGGAAGCAGCTTTTTTCTAAAAAGGTTTTCGAGAAAGGAGATGTGATTCGACATAAAAGAGGTGCAACTATTCGTTATGGCAGAATTGTATGTTTCGTTCATCCCGATGGTTTGTATTCAACATCCCATGAAGAAGGCTACAATGGAAAAGATCTCTTGGAATGTGTAGAGATTGAAAAGAAACCAGGATTACTTCAGGTTATTGCTCCAGATGGTGAACCCAAGCGATTTGAAGCGCAGGGGAAGGATTGCAAAATAATGAAAGTCATTACCGTTGATTCCAAAGGTGAAGAGACCACCATGCATAAGTTAGATATTCCAGACGAGGAAGAATTTTAAGGATTATCTTCTTTTGTAAAGTACTCGTCTAATTCATATTTCCTGATTCGCACCGTCTTACTTTTTTTTAATTTGTAAGCACGGAGTAGTATTCGATCTCTTATTCCCACCTTCGTTTCGAAGGAAAATGCAACTTCATCTCGACTCCATCGTGCAAAGCACCATTTGGCATGATACCCCTGAAGCACATAAGATACTGCTTCTGCACGGGTAAGAAAATACTCTCCATCAATCTTTAAAACCATTTAAATTAAAATTATTTGGGTACCAAAAAAAACCACAACTCGAAAGCTGTGGTTTAATTATAAAATTAATAATTTTCAGGAATCATAATCCCCTTTTTTAATCTTCTGACAGGTTGCGGGTGATACACCTACCTCATCCGCAATCGCTTGCAGTGTCAGACTTTGCCCTAACAATTCTTTGACTCGTTGGACAATTTCAGGAGTGATCTTGGTACGTTTTCCTTGAATTCCAAACCTCTCATAAAAACTTGCCTTTGCAATGGGCGGCAATCCGTTTATATAGCATTCAAGATAATCTACCACTCCCCGAAAAACCTTTCGTCCATCTTCCCTCTTGTGGCGAGCATGATCATTTTTGATCGTATCGTAAAATTTGCTATAATCTTCTTTCCCTGACTGTTTGGTAGAAATTTTCTTTTCTATTCTACGCTTGAGGGCTTCCAATTCTTTAATGCTGGCGTTATCGTCAATTTTCATAATTTATTATCTTAATAACAATATATTAAATATGTAAAGTTATTTTTAAAGAATAAGAGAACGATCTAAACTTCGATATTGAATTGCTTCTAATAAGTGATTCATTTCTATGTTTTCAGATTTATCAAGATCGGCAATGGTTCGGGACACCTTAAGAATCTTATCATAGGCTCTTGCAGACAATGAGAGTTCATTCATTGCACGCTTTAATATTGATGCTTCTTTTTTTCCTATTTGGCAGTACTTGGAAAGCATCTTATTGGTCATGTTTGCATTACTTGAAACCTGGTGTTTTTCGTATCTTATTGCTTGGATTTTCCGACAATAATTTATTCTGTTCCGAATATCGGCTGAGGACTCCCCTACCCGTTCATCCTGTAAATCGTCAACTCGTACCGCGGGTGCCTCGACATGAATATCAATCCGGTCAAGCAAAGGCCCACTGACACGGGAGCGGTAGCGTTGAATCTGAGGCATTGAACAACGACAGTCGTTCGTAATATCTCCCAAGTATCCACATGGACAGGGATTCATCGCAGCAACAAGCATGAATCTACTCGGTAGTGTAATTTTGCCTGCACTTCTTGAAATAGTAACTTCTCCGTCTTCCAGTGGTTGCCTCATTACCTCAAGGGCTGATCTTTTGAACTCGGGCAGTTCGTCGAGAAAAAGAACTCCATTATGGGCTAAAGAAATCTCCCCAGGGCCAGGTATTGTGCCCCCTCCTAGTAAACCCACATCACTAATGGTGTGATGAGGGGAACGAACTGGTCGACGAAAAAACTTTTTTTCATTCAATACTGAATTTCCCGCAGCCGAATGAATATTCAAAATGTCCAAAAACTCCTCCATACTGGGCTTGGGAAGAATGGATGGTATTCTTTTTGCAATCATGGACTTACCAGAGCCCGGCGGCCCGAGCATGAGAAGATTATGCCCGCCCGCTACTGCCACCTCTACAGCTCGACGTACATTGGCCTGTCCTTTCACCTCAGAAAAATCGACCTCCTCGTAATGATCTGGAGAATCTGCAAATTGATACTTTTTAGAATCAAGAGGGATACGGGGGTGTTCACCTTTAAAGAATGCAACCGCTTCTCCTAAGGAACCGATTGAAAAAACATCAATCCCACCCAGTAAACTTGCCTCCTCCGCCGAGGTGGCAGGAAGAAGAACTCCTTTTTTGCCATGCTTTTGGGCTAGCATCGCCATCGACAAACCACCCTTAATTGAACGGGTTTCACCTGAAAGTGCCAACTCTCCTGCAATTAAAAAGTCCTGTAAAGAATTTTCTGGTAACTGTCCCGTCGATGCCAATAAGCAAAGAGCGATCGGAAGATCAAATGCAACTCCCTCTTTCCTCAAATCACCGGGTGCCAAATTAATCGTAACCCGAGTTCTCGGTCGAGAATATCCTGAATTGGCAAGACTGGAAAGAATCCGATCTAAAGATTCTTTAACCGCAGTATCAGGCAATCCAACTAAAACACATCGGGGTTCTCCCTTCTCCCCCCCATTCGCTTCTACTGTTACGGGTACGGCGACAACTCCTTGAAGGGTGGCAGAATCTGTTATTGCTAGCATAATTGATTAAAAAAAAAGAGTAATGAAGTCTCTTACCGGTTGCGAATTAATTTACTGACCTCTCGAAAGTTTGGATGTTCAGCAGTTCGCATATAACCATAAATAAAGCTTTCTAATGGCAGTATGTGACAGCCGGCATCCTGAAGCTTTCCTAGTACAGTCGATTGATCATCCTGCCTTCTTGCCCCCACACAATCAGATAAAATAGTTACTTCAACTCCTGCTTTAAGGGCGTCAATCGCACTCAGATATATACAGATTGGTGTTTCAATTCCGGAAAGAATTAAATGAGAAATTTTCTGTTCACTTATATACTTTTTTATTTCTTCACAGCCGAAAATTGAAAAGCTACTTTTTGCAATTCTAATATCATTAGAAAGTAGTAAAGATCTAGAAGTAATACCCAGTTTTTGAGGAACTTGTTCAGTAATAATAAAAGGTAAATTAAATATTTTAGTGGACTGGATAAGAATATTTAAAGCATCTATTAATTGATCTTTATTTTTTATTCCATTGAGCAAGCTTTCCTGTACATCAATTAAGAATACAGCCACATTGGGGGTGTTGAATTTTGAAGTTTGTATGCTTTCCTCGATTTTCATTTAAAGATTTATGTTTTTAATGCTTCTTTGTTTACTCAAAACCATGTATTCTTATTCCACAATAGAAAATTATCCCAATTAACATTTGATTACATTTAAATTGAGCACATCTAAATTAGTACCTACTCATTTAAATCGTAGACATGCCCTCTCTCTATTAGGTGCATTCTTGCTCCCATCATGTAACCGGAAATTTAAATCAGACCCGAAAAAAATAACCATGAGGCCCCGGGTTTTCATGGAGAACTCTGCTCCAATTCCCATTTTGGATGAGTATGATTTCACTAGCGTGCAAATCGGTTCGGTTGCTAATATACTTTCGGATGACCCCTTAGACAGAAGGTTTGCTCTATGGTTCAGTTTGGACCGAAGAAGTGCAATTACTCTCCAGCAAGAAACTATTCGAAATATCGGGAGAAGACTACACTTGGTTATCGGCGGGCAGATTGTGGGAGTTCACCCAATTGAACAGGGAATTGGAAATGGAGTGCTTCCTTTTGTACTGTCTTCGATTGTAAATGAAAATAATGCCATGTTGCTTTTCAAAGAACTCAGTATTTCTTTGGTTCATATTAAAGCAGAATTTCGGGAAAATAAAGGCTAGTCAAGCAAGGGAGTTTTACATGAACAAATTTCTTTTATGTCTTACTTTTACCCTTCAAGTTTTTGCCGAAAGCCCACCCCAATTCAAATTATCCTGGCCCACTCCTAACCCTGCATTTGCAAGAGGATTAGGATATTCTACTTTTCTTCAAAAAACAGGCCCTGACAAAGCAGTTACCTCTGGGGCATTTGGGTGTGTAAGAAATAACGGATACAAATTTCACGAAGGTCTCGACTTATACCCGGTGAGAAGAGACAAGAAAGGAAGAGCGGAAGACTCAATTTTCGCGGCAATGGACGGAAGGGTAAGTTATTTGAATTCGACTGCATCCTATAGTGCCTACGGGAAATACATCGTGCTCGAGCATACGAAGTTAACACCTTCCCTCTATTCTTTGTACGCCCACTTAGACTCAATAAGTCCGCATTTAAAAATTGGCAGCGAAGTTTCAATTGCTCAAGTTATCGGAAAAATGGGGAATTCTTCTTCTGGCTATCGAATTCCCTTGGAAAGATCACACCTACACTTTGAAATTGGCCTCCGGCTCACCAACCAATTCCAAGGTTGGTACAATCGAAAGAAATTTCAATCGAAAAACCGACATGGGAATTTTAGCGGATTTAATCTGGTGGGGTTGGACCCCATGCTTTTTTACTCACAATACAAACAGAAAACATTTGCTACTCCACAAGCATTCCTTGAATCGCTACCCGTTACTGTAAGGGTTCGAGTAAAAACAAATAAAACTCCAGACTTTGTTACTCGCTACCCCTCCCTCGCATCTTCCCAAAATTCTTCGGATTCAAATGGTTGGGATGTTTCTTTCGGACCGTACGGAATTCCCATTCGATTCGAACCAGTAGAAAAAAATATTTCTGCTCCAGAAAAACAAATCCAAATAATTGAAATTAATTCTGATTTGCAAAAAAAGCCTTGTCGTAAACTCACCGTTCAAAAAGGGAGTCAATTTTTTGCGACATCTCAACTTCAGACCTATATCGAATTACTATTCGGGTTGTAAGCATCATTGAAAATTGCGTGCTTTATTACTTCTCATGGATTTGGGCATGCCACACGCACGCTCGCCCTGATCAGTAAACTAGCGAAGACAAGCAGCTTAGAAATTTCTATTTTCAGCACTTTGCCAGATTGGTTTTTTCATGAAAACCTCGGTTCAATCCCCTTCCAGACTATTCATCTCAAAACTGATGTGGGACTGGTTCAAAAAACTCCGTTTGAGCACGATTTAAATTCCACACTTGATCAGTTGAATTCATTCCTTCAATTCGAAAACAACAAACGAATCATTACATTATTGGAGAAGGGAGAGTTTGATTTTATATTCTGTGATATTTCTCCTTTGGGCCTTCATTTATCAAAAAAGCTTGGGATTCCTTCCTGCCTTCTTGAAAATTTCACCTGGGATTGGATTTACGAAGAGTATCTAACCAGGAACAATAATTTCAAAAAACCAATCGAACAACTGAAAGGTATTTTTCAGAGTGCTAATCTGCACATACAAACAACACCTATTTGCAATCCTGCTCAGAATGCCCAGCCAATAAACCCGATTTTCCGCCCCGCAAAAAAAGACGGTTCGGTAATGAGAAAAAGTCTGGGCATAAAGGAAGAAGAACAGGTTATTCTTGTTACCACGGGGGGGATTCCACAAAAATATTCATTCATTAATAAAATTAAAGAAGATCACAATCGATTTTATATTTTGACCGGAGCATTCTCGGAGTATGAAAGAGGAAGTAATTTCTGTCTGCTTCCTCACAAAAGTGCTCATTATTTCCCCGATTTAATTCAGTCAGCAGACGGAGTTGTTGGAAAGGTGGGATACGGAACGGTTGCAGAGGTATGGGCTGCACAAAAACCATTCATTGCCGTTTTTAGAGAGAACTTCAGAGAATCACAACCAATGAGGAATTTTATTAATCAAAATATTTCAGGATTTGAAATTGGTGATCAAATGTTCCAAAGGGGCGATTGGATTGATGATGTAGGGAGTTTTTTAGAAATAAACGAAAACAAAAGGGTAAGCTTGCCTGTAAATGGAAGTGACCAAGCAGTTCGACTAATTACTGAATGGCTCAATCATAAACGAGTCGCCTGAGTCTATTTAAGTTTGAACTTCTAAGTTCCCGGCCCCACCACCGCCTGGAGTACGAAGGATCAATCGGTCGCCCGGATGCATGAGTAATGATTGAATGGAAGAAATTACCTCGGTCTTTCCGTTTTCTCTCACCACAATTTGTTCGCCCGGTTCACCTCTCCCTCCCCCGGCAATTCCATCGGCACCTGTATTTCGATTTTGGGTAAGAAGACTTAGATTGGTTTGTTCTTCAAAAATATACTCCCGTTCAATTCCATCTCCCCCATTCCATTTTCCTTTTCCTCCGGAATTTTTTCTTATCTTAAATCCCAATAGCCGGACGGGAAAACGGGCTTCTAAGGTTTCGGGGTCAGTAATCGATGTATTTGTCATATGTACCTGAACTGCCGAGGTTCCGTCCTGACCAATCATCGCTCCGGCACCACCGCCTATCGTTTCATAATGGCTAAATCTTTCGTTTCCAAAAGTAATGTTATTCATCGTGCCTTGCGAACACGCAACACGGTCGAAGGCACTTATGATTAAATCCACCAACTTTTGACTAATCTCCACATTTCCTCCTGCTACTCCTGGACAGTCTTGAATTCTTTGAGAAAAAATCGGAGATAAAATAGACCCCTCTGGAATAATAATTTTGACTGGGGCAAGAAGTCCCTCGTTTAAGGGGAGATCTTCATTGATCAATAGACGTAAACAATAGCAAATCACGCTTTGAGTGATTGCTTCTGTGGCATTGAGGTTATCTTTACGAGATGTGCAAGTACCGGAGAAATCGAAAGTTGCCTGACCATCAGAAAGTGAGATTTGAAGTTTTAATTGATCTCCGTCATCGAGATATTGCACAGAAGTAAGTGTACCAGTACCCCAATCCCGAAAGAAACTTTGGCAACTTTCTGCTGACGCTTGGGTTAGTTTTTTCATTTGATTGTGAAGTACATTGGCAGAGTGTAGGCTTTCCAGATGCTTTAGCTCCGTTATTCCTTGGCGAAGGGAGGCAACTTGAGCAGACAAATCAGCTATATTTTCTCCCAGTTGACGAGTGGGGAATTCTCCGGAACTAAAAATAGCGGCTACTTTATCCATGCACGACTGGCCCGCTTTAAAAAGGTGGGTGGGAGAGAGAACGGTCCCTTCTTCTGCGAGGTTTGTTGAACCTGCGGGCATCGAGCCGGGCGAAATTCCGCCAATTTCAGAATGATGAGCCCGATTCGCTACAAAGCAAAGAAGCTCCCCATCTTGACTAAACACTGGTGCAATAACGGTAATATCCGGCAAGTGTGAGCCGCCATACTGTGGGTGATTGGTAATTAGTATATCTCCACTTTTCAGTTCCGGGAAAAGTTTGATTGTTTCCCGAACACATAGCCCAAGCGCACCGAGGTGAACTGGAATATGCGGAGCATTTGCAACAAGATAGCCATTCCGGTCCAGAAGAGCACAAGAAAAATCAAGCCGTTCCCGTACATTGACCGAGATTGCAGTGCGCTTTAATTGAGCCCCCATTTCTTCCACCAGGCAATAAAATCGACTGGCAAACAACTCCTCCCTAATCACAGGTTTTTTTACCGAACCACTCTTCGATTGATCAAACTCAAGCACTAGGCTTCCCTTACTCCCCACACTGCCCTGCCATCCATCTTCAATCCAAAGCGACCCAAAATCATCGACCACTAAACCCGGTCCATAAATAGAATCACCCGGTTGTAATTGATCTCGAACAAGAATGAAGTTCTTACCGAATTGTTCTTTCGGTCTGGTATTTTGCGGATCGGTAAATTTCTCGACTTCTGTTATTGGTTCTGGACTGGCAAAATGAAATCGAAGCGAATAAATTTGAATTCTTTCTTGATTGGGAAAATATCCAAAGATTTCATCAAATTTGACCTCATACAATCTTTTGATTTCGGAGCTTTTTTCGTAATCTACTTCTACTCCAAAGTCTTGGCCTTTCATCCGGACCGAAGCGGTTTTACGAACAAGCTTTGCACTGGACTGGTACTCTCCCATTTGCGCAAATCCTGCCTCGGTTATTTCTTCTTCCAATGCGTTCAATCCCGAACCATCCAAACCGCTATGTATTGTCCTTTCAACCACTCGTTCGATATTGGACATTGATAAGCCATAGGCACTTAATAATCCAGAGTCCGCGGGAGATAAAATTTTGGTAATCCCCAGTTTTTGAGCAACGCCACAGCCATGCTGTCCGCCTGCCCCGCCGAAGCAAAGAAGTGCATGATCGGCGGGATCATATCCTTGCTCAACTGAAATTTTCCGAATCGCACGGGCCATCGAATCATCTGCAATAGAAATAAAGCCCGACAATAGTTCACCCTTGGACAGACCGGACGAATCAATCCATTCATCCAACTTTTTTTGTGCGGCATTGATCTCAATGGGAGTCGCAAATGTCTTTATATCCAGCCGTCCCAACAGAAGATTCACATCGGTCAGACAGAGGGGACCACCAAATCCATAACAGGCAGGGCCTGGGTATGCAGAGGCACTTTCTGGCCCCACCTTCAAGCGACCACCCTCAACTCTACAAATCGAACCGCCTCCGGCTGCAACGGTTTCAATATTTAAAGCTAATCCGGCTAATTTTGCTTCCCCCACCTCCAGGCTGGTCTGGTAGGAAAGACAATCGGAGTATCGAGATACATCCGTACTGGTACCCCCCATATCCAAATTAATAGTTTGAGTAACCCCGGCTCGTTTCGCCACGGCACTGGCTCCCACCACACCTGCCGCCGGACCGCTTACCAAGCTGTCAATTGCACGATATTGCTCCCGGCCAATTAATCCACCCGCACTGTTCATAATCAGTAATTGAGAATTTGCTCCAAGACCCTCCCTGATATGGGAAAGGTACTCTTTGAGGACAGGATTGAGGTAGCCCTCCAATACTGAAGCCTCACACCGAGGTAACCAGTTAATAAATGGATAAATTTTGGCTGATCCAATTACAGTTTTAAAACCTATTTTTTGAAGTGCATGAATCACAGTTTTTTCATTCTCTTCATTGAGGTAAGAGTGAAGGAAAGAAACCACTGCAACTGTATGGCCTTTATTTTTCAGGCTTTGGAACTGCTTTTCGAGAGCGCTGAGATCAGGAATCGTAAGTACCCGCCCCGCCCGATCGGTCCGTTCCACAACTTCAACACACGGTCCTGCAAATGATTTTCTTTTCTGGGGAATTATATCAAACAAATCAATCCGTCTTTGATCACCAATCTCGAGCAAATCAGAAAAACCCTTGGTAATAACGAGGATTGGTTTTTGCCCAGAATTCTCTAATAATGCATTGGTGCAACGGGTTGTAGCGAGTCTCATTCGAATTATGCAATCCGCTTGCTTAATTTTTTCCCGTGCTAAAATTAAGCTCATCGCGAGAAGAGGGGCTTCTAGTCCGGAAAATAATTGAAGCGTCTGTCCTTCCTCAAACTGTTTTTCTATTCCAGCAGAGAATTGAATGATTTTATTTTGATTATTCCATTGTTCCACTACGACTTCGGTTCGATCGGAGTCGGTGAGAATAACTCGAAAGCCCAAGGGGAACTGATCGGGCCAATCGGCGCACGGGGCCAAAAGGATTTCCTGGTCAGACAGGATCTTTTCCACCTTCGCGGTTAAACTTCCTCGCGAGAGGACTTTAACCCGAATCTCTTTTCCATCCGATCCTCGGCCGAGACAATCAGTAAAAGTACCTCCCGTATCGATGTAGAACTCCCATTCATCGAGAGTACCAGTTGAATTTTTCGATTCCACTATTTCTCCGACTCCAAAGAGTATCCCGTTGCCCAACTCTCCAGCTTACTAATGTAGTGAACCGGTAAACCGACCTGATGAGCTCCCCGGAGTACTTCAGTTTGATAAGGCTTCGATGGCACTCCATAACTTTCATCATTCGAGAGATATGCAGTAACGGTCTCTCCGGTTTTATTTTCCTCGGTAATTACCTTGAGCTGGCTCCGACGGTAACAACCTTCACGAACTCCCTCATAGTGATCCAGTGCCTGCCAATGAGTTTCATTTAATTGCCACAGACAGCCAAATGTTTCCGAGTTGTCCTCTTTTTTTATTCCCGCATATCCACTAGAATTGATAAAATAACGCCAATGCTTTAAGGTCGCAGGCATAAGAAAAACAGAACCCGGGCATCGGGTCTGCATTTGCTCAAAATTCATGTTAGAACCATAGGCAAAATAGATCGAATTCATAAAGTGTAACATTAACTTTTCAAGAGTGGGGAGCAAGTGGGAAGCTTTCGGGCTTGTATAAAATTCAAAATCACCTATTATTTTTCCTAGCGTTAGAGGTCTTCCATTGGATGACCTCCTTGATTTCTTAACTTTTACATCTGTAGAAGGAAAGGCGGAACGGTTCTTTGGTTTACCCTGAAGTACGAATTTGCATGTGTGAATTCCACGTATCGAGAACAATAATAAATATAATGTCTGAACAAGTAAAAAAATTAAGTATAATTGAAGATAACCGATCCCACGAAAAGGATACTGGTTCAAGTGAAGTGCAAGTTGCACTTCTCTCAGCGCGTATTGCTCATTTAACGGAGCATCTTAAGACACACCGTAAGGATTTTCATTCTCGCCGAGGTTTGCTCATGATGGCAGCCCGTCGAAGAAAAATATTGGATTATTTAAAAAAGACAGACTTGAAGCGCTATCAAGCTATCATCGATAAGCTTGAATTGCGTCGATAACCCATCCCCTTTCCTATCAAACTTAGCGGGTAATACTCCCTAAGTTTTTTCTCCACACCAAATTTAAAGGTAGAAACAAATGATCTACTGGTTGGAGTTTCAATTGGACGATTTGGTTCAATTGGAAAAAAGATGAACAAAGAAAATACATATCGAAGTACGAAATCATGAAACAAAAGCACAATGTAACCGCTGAGAAACTCGGCATTCAATTATCCACTGGTACACTCGCCGGTTTAGCTGGCGGTGCCGTCACTATTTCTTTGGGGGAGACGAGCGTATTCGTTTCTGCCACTGCCGCGTCAACGCTGAGAACAGGGCAGGACTTCTTCCCCCTCACCGTGGATTACAAAGAAAAATTTACCGCTGCTGGGAAATTCCCAGGCGGATACTTCAAACGGGAAGGTCGTCCCAGTGAAAAAGAAATTCTAACCTCGCGTCTCTGCGATCGCCCTCTTCGTCCATTATTCCCCAAGGGTTTTCTTAATGAAGTCCAGGTAATCGGTTATTTATTATCCACCGATCAGGTGAATGAAGCTGATGTATTGATGGTCAACGGTGCATCGGCCGCATTAATGATTTCGGATATCCCATGGAATGGTCCAATTGGTTGCGTTCGTTTAGGCGAAATTAATGGAGAATTCGTTGTCAACCCCACTAACGAGCAGATGTATGATTCATCTCTCGATCTCATTTATGTCGGAAGCGAGAAAGAAATGATGATGATCGAAGGTTCGGCAGATCAAATGCCCGAGGATCGATTTGTGGAAGCACTCGAATATGCTCATGAACAAATTCAGGAAATCATTACCGCACAACGGGAATTAGCGAAGATTTGTGGGAAAGAAAAGAAGGTATTTGATCTTGTTAAAGCACCGGATGATGTTCTTGCACTTTGCAAAGAAATAACTGGATCCCGTATGGATGAAGCAATTTTTGCAGACTCTAAACAGGCTCGTGCGGAAGCTGTTGATGTGATTAAAGCAGATGCATTAGTTGCCTGCGAAGAAAAATTTGGGGAGGATTTTAATCCCGACCATGTAAAGATCGCCTTCGAAGCAATCCAGGAAGAAGTCTATCGTGAAAATATTTTAATCCGTGGAAAAAGAGCGGATGGCAGAAAAGCAGCTGACCTTCGGGAAATTTCCTGCGAAACAGGCGTTCTTCCCCGAGTTCACGGATCTGCTATTTTCACACGGGGTGAGACCCAGTCCTTAGTCATGTCAACACTGGGAACCAGTAGAGATGTACAAGACTTGGATGGTTTAACAGGTGGACCTACCGCAAAATCATTCATTTTACACTACAATTTCCCTCCTTTCTCAGTCGGAGAAGCCGGACGATTTGGATTTACCAGTCGCCGGGAAATGGGACATGGTGCATTAGCAGAACGTTCCGTATTGCCAGTATTACCTCCTGAGGATGAGTTCCCCTATGCCATCCGAATTGTGTCAGAAATCATGGCATCCAATGGTTCGACCTCAATGGCCAGTGTATGCGGTGGTTCTCTAGCACTTATGGATGCAGGCGTTCCAATTTCCAAGCATGTTGCCGGAATATCAACCGGACTGGTTACCCAAATGGATGACGATGGAAATATAGAAAAATATGTTGTTCTGACTGATATTATTGGAGCGGAAGATCACTTCGGCGACATGGACTTCAAGGTTTGTGGAACGAGAGACGGTGTAACCGGATTTCAACTCGACCTTAAGATTCAAGGCTTACCATTTAGTATTGCCAAAGAAGCAGTAAAACAGGTTACCGAGGCTCGCTTAAAAATTCTTACTTCTATGGAAGAATGTCTTCCGTCTCACCGCAAAGAATTACGCGATCATGCCCCAAGGATTGAAGTCGTTCAAATCGATCCTGAGAAAATCGGTGCATTAATTGGACCGGGTGGTAAAAATATTCGTCGGATTACCGAAGTAACCGGTGCAAACCTGGATATTGACGAGGACAACAGCGGCAAGATTCGGGTCTATGCAAGCGATTCCGAAGCCATGAATCGTGCTCTTCAGGAAATCGACTTGGTAACGGGTGAAATCGAAGCTGGTAAAACCTACCGAGGAATTGTTCGAGGCGTAAAAGATTTTGGAGCATTTGTAGAATGTCTTCCTGGAAAGGAAGGCCTCTGCCATATCTCAGAACTTGCTGACTTCCGAGTCAACAAAACGGAAGATATTTGCAAGTTGGGCGACGAAATCATCGTTAAATGCATCGGGATTGATGATAAGGGCCGAGTTAAACTGAGTCGTCGTGCAGCGTTGGAAGAAGAGAAATCGAAAGATGAATCTCCTTCGAATGATAGCGATTCAAAAGAAGAGCAATCCGAAGAAAAGACTGAGTCAACCGCATCGTAACAGACTGCTCTTTTACTATAATCTTACTATCGAGGGGAGTGGTGTTAAACACCCTCCCCTCTTTTATTTTATGAAATCTGACAAACCACTCGCACTCATCACGAACGACGATAGTATAGATTCCTATTTCCTCCATGTTCTGGTGGAAGAAGCATCCAAGAATTTTGATATTATTGTCTGCGCACCCGAAGAGGAGAAAAGTTGGATAGGGCATGCCATTTCGAGACATCAAAAACTATGTCCCGTTGAAAAAAAAGGTCAATTTCCATGCCAGGCATTTGCATTGAATGGAACGCCCGCAGATTGCGTAAATTTTGCAATTGGCAACCTGTTTCCGCGTGATCCTGATTTGGTGATTAGTGGTATCAATTTAGGCTATAATATCACCTTACCCATGATATTATCTTCAGGAACAGTGGGAGCCGCATTGGAAGGCTCGTTACTGGGAGTTCGTTCTTTTGCATCCAGCATGTCTCTACCCGTTGAAAATTTCGAGGAAATCCGTAAAAACTTGGGCAAGGTCGAAGGTGATATTGCCGAGTCGCTTACCCACGCCGCTCAAATGACGGCCCAATATGCGAACGAATGGGTCCAACATCCCACACAGGAGGGATTACCAGTCCATAATTTAAACTTCCCCAGCAATTACGATGGCAAAGAGGAACCAATCCTTTCATTTGCAGGTTCACTAAGGCTTGGGAGTCTTTTTCAAAAAGTGGAAAATCAAAATTACCATCAACTAGTGTACCGCCCAGAATGGTTGGAACAAAATGAACCCGAGATCGGGTCTGACCTTTGGGTATTAGAACAAGGAAAACCGACAGTCTCCCGTCTCGATTTTGCAGACCTGGCAGGTAGAAAACACCTTGAACCCTAACCACTATTTCTTTTCAATCGTAATTAACTCATGTTGCATAAATTTTTTCATTGGTGGTATTTACGGAGAAGATCTTCTTACGGAACAACTTATAAGAAGATTGACAACCGGTCTCAAGATCGCGACTTGATCAATTATTTTCATGATTTTGGCGGTGAAACTACAAATTCTCGCCAATCATACTGGCTGTATCGGAAGATTTTTCGATTACTCATTGCGATTATTGTAATCGTGTTTTCGGTTTGGTTTTCTATGGAGAGCTACCAGGGCCTATTAATTTATGATTAAATTCCTTATTGAGCTTGATCGATTGAATGGAATCCGTTAAGTTAATAACTTTTTTAAGAACAGCATGAATAAAACTCACAAAGGTATCGCCAAAAGATTTAAGATCACTGGCACTGGCAAAGTAAAATTCCGCAAGCCTAGTAAAAGGCATTTGCGCCGAAAGCTTAGTACTAAGCAGGTTCGTGCTGGCAGACAGGATCAAATTCTGGCCAAAGGAATGGCCCGTCGAGTGATCAAAGCAATTTGTAATTAATTTTTTAATTCAGGAAACATAAGTTATGCCACGAGCACGCAACGTATCAGCTACCCGTAAACGCCGTAAAAAAGTCCTTAAGAAAGCCAAGGGTTATTTCGGGAACAAATCTCGTCTTTATCGTTACGCAAAAGATGCAGTTGATCGCGGAGAAGTGTATGCTTATGCACACCGCCGCAAAAGAAAAACAGAATTTCGTCAGTTGTGGATTGTTCGCATAAATGCAGCTTGTCGGGCTGAAGGTATTCGTTACGGTGAATTCATTCATGGGTTGGCCAAAGCCAATATTGAGCTTAATCGTAAAGTGATGTCTGAACTTGCCATTCATGAGCCTGAATCCTTTAAGGAATTGGTGGCAAAAGCAAAAACCGCACTCGCGGCCTAAGGGCCCGACCGTTTTATTTCGGCGTGGAGAAAAATCTCCAAGCCATTGTCGAGGAGGCAGCAAAGAATCTTGATTCTGTTGCGAATCGTGCCGATTGGGACAATGTAAAAGCCACTATTCTTGGCCCGAATGGCAGTCTTACTCAGATCGCAAAGGGAATTGGTGGTATCCCGAAAGAAGATCGACCTGCTTTCGGTCAGGCATTGAATCGTACCAAGAAGGAGATTGAAGAAATTTTCAAGTCTTCTCTTACCTCGATCGAACAAAAGGCCGATTTGGAAGCCTTGGGGACTGAGGTTGATCCGACATTGCCTCCACCTGCAAACTTTACCGGCGGAACTCACCCGCTCACCAATACACGAAGGAAGATGGTTTCTATTTTTCGAAAGATTGGATTTACTGTTGCCGAAGCAACTGAAGCAGAAACCGAGTGGTTCTGCTTTGATGCCTTAAATACACCGGAAGATCACCCCGCACGTGACGAGCAGGATACGCTTTTTTTCACTCCAGAAGCAAAATGGAATAACATCAAGCAGAAGAAAGAGGAAGCGTATGTTCTCCGTACCCATACCTCTTCAGTACAAATAAGAAGTTTATTACGAGAAAAACCTCCGCTCCGTATTATTGCACCAGGTCGATGTTTCCGCCGTGATACAGTGGATGCTACCCATTCGGCAAATTTTCACCAAACCGAAGGACTTTATGTCGATCGAAAGGTGACGATCAAAGATCTCAAGGGTGTGTTAGATTTTTTCCTCAAGGAACTTTTTGGTGACCAGGTTGAAACTCGTTTAAGGCCCAGTTTTTTTCCCTTTACTGAGCCCAGTTTTGAAGTTGATTTAAGGGCTCCTAATATCGGTAAACTAAGCGATCAATGGATCGAGATTATGGGTTGTGGTATGGTGGACCCCAAAGTTCTCGGACTAGTGGAACTTGATCCAGAAGAATGGACTGGTTTTGCATTTGGAATCGGAATCGAACGGGTGGCCATGATTTTGCATGGAATTGATGATATTCGACATTTTTACAATAATGATTTTCGCTTCCTTACTCAATTGAACCAGCCCACATGAAAGTAAGTATCGATTGGTTAAGGCAGTATGTGGACTGCAGTGCTACCCATCTCGAATTGGTCGATTCTTTGCCCATGCTTGGACTGGAGGTCGAAGAAAGCGGAAATCAGTCCAGTAGTTCACTCGAACATGTGGTGGTGGGAGAAATTTTATCAAAAGAACCACATCCGGAAGCGGATCGATTGAGTGTCTGCATGGTAACAGTTTCTGAGCAGGGTGAACCTGCGAAAATTGTTTGTGGTGCCACAAATTTTGTGGTCGGAGATCGGGTGCCAGTCGCTCTGCCGGGTGCAAAATTACCGGGCGGTTTTAAAATTAAAAAATCAAAGCTTCGCGGAGTGCCATCGGAGGGTATGATGTGCAGTGCCGTCGAATTAGAACTGGGTCAGGATAACGAAGGACTACTCATTCTTCCAGACCATCCTAAAGTAGGTACTCCAGTGAGCGAACTTTTTCAAAGTGATGTAACCCTGGAACTTGAAATCACTGCAAACCGGGGAGATTGTTTAAGTCATATTGGAGTGGCCCGCGAAATGGCAGCCTATTACGAAGAAAATCTAAAGCTTCCTGAATTAAAAATTTCCGCTCCTACCACCAATCAACCCACCGATCAGAATTTAATTCAAGGTTTGAGTGTCGAAACCCAAAATTGTCCCTTTTATTCACTGTGGGCAATTCGGGGAGTAAAAATTGGCCCCAGCCCAGACTGGCTGAAAACACGCCTCGAATCTGTGGGTGCACGCTCAATCAACAATGTGGTGGATATTACTAATTTCGTCCTGTGGGAAACGGGGCAACCACTCCATGCATTTGATGCCCAAAAAGTGGCACAGCAATCCATTGTGGTAAGACAGGCAAAGGAGGGTGAGAAGTTGACTACCCTCGATGGCGTGGAACGAATACTGGATTCGAAAATGATGGTGATTGCGGATTCCCAAAAAGCATTGGTAATCGCGGGTGTCATGGGAAGCATCGATGCCGAGGTGGACGATTCAACCGTGGATATTATCCTTGAATCTGCATGGTTCGAACCTGGAAATGTAAGAAGCACTGCCCGCCGACTGGGGCTTCATTCGGATAGCTCTCAACGGTTTGCCAGAGATGTGGATCCTAGTGGTATTGAATTTGCTGCTCGAAGGGCAATCGATTTAATTTTGGAAATTGCCGGTGGAGAGTGTATTCCTGAGGTAGTTATAGCAGGCGAACCACCCCGCGGTTCTCGAGTCATCCAGATCGATCAGTCTTTTGTGGAAGAAAAGTGTGGATTCTCGGTTGATCCCGGCATTTTGGTTCGATCTTGGGAAAGGTTGGGCTTTCAGGTTGAGGGTACAAATCCATGGAGTGTGGAAGTTCCTTCATTTCGCTCGGAAGTAGACAGGCCGATTGATTTGGTGGAGGAGTTCATTCGTATTTACGGAACATCAAAATTAACTGATTGCAGTCTTTCCATCCCAGCAATTCACCGCGAGAATGATCCAAGTTATGATTTTTTCGATCGAGCAATTGAAAATTTGTCAGGTCAGGGCTTCCAGGAGGTTTGTAATTACAGTTTGCGATCAGGCGAGGAAATAAAGAACTGGTTCCCGCAACTGGAGAATGAAAAGATCGGACTTCTTAACCCACTCACCGCGGACCATACCCATGTTCGTCCGTCTCTTCTGCCGGGGCTGCTCGATTCATTGGCCAATAATCAAAAAAATCTCAATCCCCTGTCTCAGGTCTTTGAAACGGGAAGAGTTTTTCAACCCGGTCCACGAGGTAATGTAGAATTATTGAGCGTCAGCTTTGCCCTGTTTCCTCATTCAGTAATACGGGAATGGAAAGAAACTGAAGAACTTGATTTTTTTGATCTGAAAAGAATAATCCATCGCCTTTTTCATGGTACTGGAATTTCTTTACCCAAGAAAAAATGGTGTCCAATCGAAGACAGTTCTCCATGGCAAAATAAACATGCGGCCCGGATAGGAAATGTTCATCAAAATAAAATTGAAATTTCTGCCGGTGTCATTTCTCTTCCATTATCGAAAGATAAAGAAATTAGAGGCCCAGTTTTAGCGGTTGAAATAATAATCGATCCCATTCTTCTCTCTAAGAAAAGAAAGAATACTACCTTCCAACCATTTTCCACATTTCCGCCTGCGATTAAAGACTTGGCACTCGTGGTGGACCAAAACGAATCTGCTGAACAAGTCCGCTCTTCCCTTGAATTAATCGCCATCGATATCGCAAAGGGAAAGTTTGAGGTGGATCCTGTCACAATTTTCGATCTCTTCTCCGGAAAAGGAATGCCAGAAAATCAAAAAAGTATCGCATGTTCTATGCGATTCCGTTCTCCGGACCGGACTTTGGGTGAGAATGAGGTTAATGCCGCATTTGAAAAAATTGTCGAAAAAATTGAAACTAATACGCCCTACTCTTTAAGGACATAATTTATGAGTGAATCTGACCCCAACCCCATGGACATCGACTATGTTTCCAATCTCGCTCGTATCGAGCTCACCAAGGAAGAAAGGGAAAAATTCCAGCATCAATTGGGAGATGTGTTACAGTATTTCGAAAAGCTCAAGGAGGTGGATGTGGACGGAGTAGAGCCTACTGCGCATGCGTTTCCTCGTTTTAATGTATGGGATGAAGATCAAGCCAAAGAACCATTCTCAGTAAAGCAAGCCATTCAAAACGCTCCCCAATCAAGAAATAGTCAAATTGTGGTTCCCAAAGTGGTGGAGGATTAAAGTAATGAGTAACGCTACTATTATCAGCAAAACAGCAGTCGAACTGTCCCACTCACTTTCTGAAAAAGAATTGAGCTCTCAGGAGGTCGCACAAGCATATCTCGAGCAAATTGATCGGGTCGACCCACAGGTTCATGCCTTTCTTCACCGCGATGATGACGACTTCCTGGCCCAGGCAAATGCATCCGATAAAAGAAGAGCAGAGGGTAATACATTAGGTCCATTGGATGGTATCCCAGTGGCAATCAAGGATGTTATTTCTGTCCAAGGTCAACCGCTTACGGCCGCGAGTAAGATTCTTGAAAATTATATTTCTCCCTACGATGCCACCGTAATTAGAAAACTAAAGGATGCAGGTGCCGTGATCGGTGGCCGTTTAAATTTAGATGAATTTGCCATGGGTTCATCCACCGAAAACTCTGCCTATGGCCCCACCCGAAACCCATGGGATTTTAATCGAGTGCCCGGGGGAAGTAGTGGGGGCAGTTCTGCTGCAGTAGCCGCTCGGGAAGCCCCTCTGACCCTGGGGTCAGATACCGGTGGTTCAATTAGGCAACCCGCTTCTCTTTGCGGAGTGGTGGGAGTTAAGCCAACCTACGGGATGGTGTCCCGCTATGGCCTTGCTGCCTTTGCTTCTTCCCTCGATCAAATTGGTCCATTTTCTCAAACGGTTGAAGATGCGGCCCTTTTACTGGAGACGATATCGGGGCATGACCCGCTTGATTCCACCAGTTTCCCCACCGAAGTACCCCAATACAGCGCCGCACTTCGCGATCCATTAACTCCCTGCACACTGGGATTACCTAAAGAATTTTTTGGTGAAGGCATAGATGATGAGGTCAGAAAAGCAATTGATCAAACTATTGAATTTTACCGAAGCTTGGGGCATAAGATTGTCGAAATTTCATTACCAACCACTGATTTAGCAGTTCCCGTTTATTATGTAATTGCCACTGCGGAAGCATCCTCAAACTTGGCTCGCTACGATGGAATTCGATACACCTCACGAAGTGAGCAATCAGAAAATGCAATCAATGTGTACGCTAAAAGTCGCGGCGAGGGATTTGGCGAAGAAGTAAAAAGGCGCTGTATTCTGGGTGCCTATGGATTAAGCAGCGGATATTACGATGCGTATTACTTAAAAGCCCAAAAAACAAGAACCCTGATCCGAGAAGACTTTAGTCGGGTGTTTAAAGAGGTGGATGTAATATTGACCCCGACCGCACCAACTCCCGCATTTAAATTTGGGGAGAAAAGTAATGACCCGATTTCAATGTATCTGAGCGATATTTTTACTATTTCTACCAATCTTGCCGGGCTCCCTGCCCTTTCTGTACCATGCGGATTTACCAATTCTGGTCTTCCCATTGGTATGCAATTGATTGGCCAAGCTTTTGAAGAGTCCAGTCTTCTTTCCATTGCTCATGCCTACGACCGCGAACATCGATTTGGCTGCCAATCACCAAACATTTGAAACCGGGGAGAAACGATATGAAATTTGAAGCTGTCATAGGACTTGAAGTACATGTTCAATTAGATACTAAATCTAAAATGTTTACCCGCGTACCCTGTGGTTTTGGCAAACCGCCGAACTCACTTACCGATGCGGTCGTACTCGGTTTACCCGGAGCGCTCCCAGTCATGAACCGGGAGGCAATTGACAAATCCATTAAGGTCGGACTTCTTCTGGGTTGTAAAATTGCCCCTGTTTGTAAATGGGATCGCAAAAATTATTTCTATCCGGACATGCCCAAGAATTACCAAATTACTCAGTTCGATCAACCGATCTGTGAGGGCGGAGAGGTTGAAATCGAGCTGCCTGGAGATTCGCCGGCAGTAATGGGTGAACACCGTATGGTCAAACTGACTCGAATTCATTTGGAGGAGGATGTAGGAAAACTGACCCATTACGAAAATGACAGCCTGGTTGACTATAACCGGGCGGGTTCACCACTGTTGGAAATTGTGAGTGAACCGGATATGTATTCCCCTGAGGAAACTTTTTCATTTCTCACCTCATTAAGAAACTCACTCATTTATGCGGGGATTTCTTCCTGTGATATGGAAAAAGGACAACTCAGGTGTGATGCCAATATAAGCGTCCGACCGGTTGGAACTAAGACACTGGGCACGAAGGTGGAACTCAAAAACCTCAATACAATTTCGGGCGTTAAAAATGGAGTTGAATACGAAATAAAACGCCAAATTAAAGCAATTGAAGAAAAGGAGGAAATAGTCCAGGAAACGAGGAGGTGGAATCCAGATCAACGCTACACCACTCCCATGCGTTCCAAGGAAATGGCACATGACTACCGTTATTTCCCGGACCCGGATTTGATGCCCGTGAAAATTGATCAGGCTTGGATCGACGGAATTGCAAAGCAGGTACCCGAAAAACCATTTGATAAACAACGCCGGTATATGTCTGAGCTAAATTTACCTTATTCCATCACAGCTGCACTTTGCCCGGATTTTTCTCTTTGCCAATATTTTGAACTGGTTGCTTCTCTCACAAAAGATCCCAAAAAAGTGGGTAATTGGGTTGTGAATGATTTACTACGCGAACTTTCAAACGCGAATTCCGAGACAAATCCAATTCCAGTCGAAGAATCTCCTGTCACCCCGCAACACTTAGCGGAACTGGTCGACTTAATTGATCAGGGAGTGATTTCCAATAATGTGGCAAAGGAACTTTTTCCAGAAATGTTCTCCTCGGGGAAATCGGCCTCGGAATTAGTCCAAGAAAAAGGTCTGGAAGTAAAATCAGACCAGGGAGAAATTGAATCAATTTGTGCACGGGCAATTGAAAATGACCCCGACGCTGCCCAGAAATTTAGGGATGGAAAAGAAGGGGCAATTAATGCCCTGAAGGGGTTTGTCATGAAAGAGACTCGTGGACAGGCTAACCCTAAGGTCGTGGATACCATGCTGCGCAATTTACTTTCAAATTAGTTTGTCACTGTAAGGATTCAACTAATTGAGACCGAGTCTCAAAAATGACTTTATTTTTTTCTCCAACTCTATAAGGTTGGAATATTAAAGATGTTTCTTTCTTACAAAATACCCTTCTCTCTTTTTTTGCTAACTATTGCAGTCTCGCTTGTCAGTGGGCAAGTCAAGGAGACCCATCAGATTATTGAGGAATGGGTGAAGACAAAACAGATATTTTCCGAAGAGAAAAGTACTTGGAAGTCAGAAAAAGCGGCGCTCCTCGACATTGAAGGGGCATTGAGTAAAGAAATTGAAGAACTGGAAGGAAAACTCCTTCAATTCGAAAAAGAAAATGTGGGGGCAGCCCAACAAAGAGCAGAACTCACGAACCGTAAGGAAAAGGCGAAAGATGCGTCACTTCAATTCTATCAAGGAATGCAACAAATTGAAAAAGAAGTCAAAGCGACCAATAATATTTTGCCCTCTCCACTACGGGACAGGTTATCTGTATTTCAGGAAAAAATAGACAGTTCACAAAATAACAATCTTCCTTTGCGTAAGAGGCTGGAAGCATTGGTTGCACTGTTACAAAGCATTCACCTCTTTCATCGGGCAGTCCATTTAGAAAGGCAGGAATTTAGTTTGGACGACGGTAAGTCCCGGGAATTTCGGGTAATTTATTTTGGACTCGGAATCGCCTATTTTGTCAACGAATCTGGAAATGTAGCCGGTTGGGGAAAGCCTTCCGAAACCGGATGGAGTTGGACTCGACAAGATGAATTGGCCAAAGAAATTGCCAATGGAGTCTCCATCATGGAAAATCGTGCCCTTCCCCGCTTCCTCGAACTCCCGATCTCAACTCCCTCCCATTCGATCAAGTGAACATGCGTATTTTAGCCTTTCTGCTTTCGGCATGTTTCATTTCAAATATGGGAGCACGGTCAATGGATGCCGTCCGGATTGAAGCGACCGCGGATTTAAAAGAAGCAATTGCTTCACTTGCAGAATTACGGGAGCAAATTGAAACGGAAAAAATTCCTTTGGCTCGAAAAGTTTCTGTACTGGAAAGCAAGGCCAGAAAACTAAGAGGTGAACTGCAACATTACCTCCGTCTTCGCGATAATCGGGAGGCGAGCCTAATTCAACTTGAAAGGGAAGTAAAAGAGAGTGAATCAGATTTAGATTACAGTATTAATCTGTTAAATGATTACATCTCAAGTTGGCACCACGGGAACCCAGCGGCAGAAGAGGTTTTATGGTCCGCTCAACTCTCCACCCTTTTATTGGAATCCCAAAAAAAGGGAACGCGGGAGGAATCATTTGACGCCTGTTTTCGTGCAACTTTACTTTCTATCGAAGCGATTAATCTTTCGGCGGGTGGAATTTCTTTTTCAGGAGATGCCATTGTGCCCCCCGAAGGAACAAGGGAGGATGGTACATTCTGGTCAATTGGACCCACCATTTTCTTTTCCGGAATAAATGGATCTGCAGGTTTTCTCGAAAGAAGTTTTTCATCAATTCAAAGACAAAACCTAAGCCTTTCCTCTCAATCCGTTCTTACCAGTGAACCGGCCAGACTCATTCCGGCATCCTCGTCGACTTCCGATTTAATTAATCAGGCAATTCAAAGGAAATCGGGTAATCAGGAAGTCGTCATTCTTCCCATGGATCCTACTTTGGGGAAAGCACTCGTGATGGAAAAAGGTGAACTTTCAGTGCTTGAAGAATTACAAAAAGGAGGAATTTGGATTTACCCGATATTATTTTTTGCGGTGCTATCCTTACTGATCGCAGTGGTGAAAGCCTTTCAGATAATCAAAGTGAAATTGCCCAGAGAAGTCGCCTCCCTAGATGGTAATTATAGTGGGCCTTTTGAATTACTGAGAAAAACATCAAAGGGTTATCAGGGTAAGAATCCAGAAATTTTGGAAGAGATTCTTTACGAGGCTATTATTGACATGCAAGTGAAGCTTGAGAAAGCACTGCCTCTTATTGCGGTGACCGCAGCGACCGCTCCCCTTCTTGGACTGCTGGGAACGGTCACCGGAATGATTGATGTCTTCAGGCAAATTACCAATTTTGCAAACCCAGAAAATAGCGAACTTGCCCGTGGAATTTCGGAAGCCCTTGTCACTACCAAATTCGGACTCGTTACCGCAATTCCATCATTGATCGCCCATGCATTATTAACTCGCAGACTGCAGGGAATCATCTCCAAGATGGAAGGTTTCTCTGCCAGGTTAGTCAGGTTGAAACAGGAGAACCTGGAACAGAATTCGAAAGATTCGAGCGATGACTCAAATTCTTGATCTTTGGAACCAGGCAACCTTAGTGTGGGAAAAGGGCGGCATATTGATGCCTACATTGGCAGTTCTCTCCCTTTACACTTATTTTATTGCCTTTGATTTATGGTTCCGTTTGCGGGCAATCGTACCACGCGATTTACAATCCTTCCCCCGGGAAAGATGGGGTGCGTTTAAGGGAGGTGGCCGGATTAATCAGATCATGCACTACTGTTTATCCGATCATCAAGATTCCAGGGAAACCAAAAAGAGATTCGAACAGGTGAGGTTGATGGATGGTTCCTACCTTACCCGCAGGCTTCGTTTCCTTCTCGTTCTGGCAACCGCCTCGCCTCTTATTGGCTTATTGGGAACGGTGGGAGGGATGTTGCGCACTTTCGACGGCTTGAGTATGCAGGATAGTTACAAGATGGACTTGGTAGCAAGTGGGATCTCTGAAGCACTGGTCACAACACAGGCTGGATTATTGGTTGCAATCCCGGCACTTGCATTTTCACATTTGCTGAAACGAAAAAAAAAGGATTGGTTGCATTGTATTAATCGCCTGGAGAGCATTTCCCTGAGACAGATCAAAAACCTAAACCCAAGTTTATGAAATTAAGGAGGAGATCGACCCTGGACGAGGAGGATGAATCGATCAATGTATCTCCATTAATTGATGTCGTTTTTATTTTGCTTATTTTTTTTATTGTATCTGCCACATTTGTCACCCTGCCAGGAGTGGATGTAAGCAGGCCCAGAGTTGAAAAATCAACTTCTTTGCAAAAAAATTCCGTCTTATTTGCCCTTTCTGAAAAAAATGAAATTTTTCATGCCGGTAAATCTGTGCAATTAAATGAAGTGGCACCCCTCATTACGCAGGCGATTAAAGAAAAAGAGAAACCAGTTGTGATTCAAGTTGATCAATGGGCAGACGCGACACTCCTCGCAAAAATCGTTTCCGCGGCCAAAAAAGTGGCCCCTTCTGTTTCTCTTGCCACCTTAAAAAATAGATGAAAAGAAAACCAACTATTTTTCAAAAGGAAGAAACAGAAATTAATGTATCTCCTCTGATCGATATGGTCTTCATCCTTCTGATCTTTTTTATTGTTGCCACTTCCTTTGTCAATGAAGTCGGTATTTCCTCCACCTACAAGGATTCGAGTTCGCAAACTGATAGCAAAAGAAAGCCCCTATCCTTTACCTTACCCGGGTCAGGGCAAGTTTTACTCGATGGTACCCCCATTGGATTGGAGGGGGTTGCCCCTAAGGTCCGAAATTCTTCTGTCTACGAACCCCCTTCTGTGATCATTCAAGTTTCTGGCGGTGCCAAAGCAGGTCTCGCCACACAGGTAATGGACCAGGCTTTATTGGCGGGTGCAAAAGCGGTCAAATTAACTGCGGTTTCCCAATGAAAAAAGTATCAACAATAGATTGGATCCCTGGAATTGAATCCGAATCAAAGGGAAGAAGCACGAAGAAGAGCCTACTGCTTTCTTTGGCGGTATCGTTTGGTTTATTTTTCCTGCTTCCTTTATCAGAGTTTGTCAGAACAGAAGAATGGATTGTGCGCGAAGTGGAATCCATTCCCTTTCAATCCCCTCCTCCACCCAAAACGAAATTGGAAAAAAAAGTGGAGGATTTAATTGAAAAACAATCCACTCCACGCCCCCTGCAATCCACGCCTCTTAAAGTAGAGATTGAAACATTATCTCCCAACTTGGAGGTGGGCCCGGGTGATTTTAAGGCGGCGTTCTCACTTCGTGACTACAATCCAGTGGCGAGTGGGTTGGAAGGTGAATTGGTCTTTGCATTACACGAACTGGACCGAACCCCCAATGTTCTTAAAAGAGGCTCCCTTTTCTACCCTCCTCATTTGAAAAGAAGAGGACTGGAGGGTGAGGTTAAGTTATTGGTGCAAATTAATGAGAAAGGGAGAGTGAAAGTATTAGAAGTGGTTTCATCCACCCATCCAGATTTCAATGAATCATCAATAAAAGCCGCGGAAGGTTCCACCTATGAAGCACCGAAAAGAAATGGTGAAGCGGTACAGGTCCAGTTTTATTTACCCATTCGGTATAGTCTCCTTAATCAATGAAAAAGATATTTTTTTACTGTAGTTGCATCCTTTGTTTGTCTTTCTTGATTGCCGTGCCTCCCACGCATGAACTAACTGCTGACTTTTGGAACAGTCCCAGTTTTGTCCGCAGTTTTATGGGGGACTATGGATTTAGATCTGAGGTAGAACCCAAGATAAGTAAAAGTGAACAATCAATCCTTCAGGAGGTGGTCGCGAAAGCGGAGAACCAATTGGAGGATGCAATTATTTATCTGGAAAAGAAAATGGAGGATAAATCGAGTGCTGCATTACATTTTGCTTTGGGAACAATGTACTACCAAAACGGACGACTGACTCGATCTGAAGAAAGTTACAACCTTGCAATTAAGAAATTCCCCTCCTTTTTAAGAGCCTATAAAAATCTAGGATTTGTAGGGTTAAGCTTAGGCAATTTTGAAAGTGCGGCAAAAAACTTGTCTCGATCGATTAGTTTGGGTGAAGGGGATGGAGTTACCTATGTGGCACTGGGCTACTGCCACTACATGCGACAACGATTTATGTCGGCAGAAAATGCCTACCGGATGGGAACACTCCTTTCCCCGGATAGTAAATACGCCCAAAATGGTTTAGTGAACTGCCTGATTGAAACAAGCCGGTTCCCGGAAGCGCTTGCCCTGCTGGATGAATTACTGGCCACGCAACCGGAGGATGTCATTTGCCATCGAGCTCGGGTTCACGCACTCCAGGGATTGGGGAAGGAAAGAGAGGCTGCGGTGGCGATGGAAACCCTAAAAAGAATGGGACAATTAAAAACCCAGGACCTCCTTAATTTAGGGGATCTTTATCATAATTTAAATCTCTACGAACTGTCTCTTCAAAACTATCAACTTGCCATTGAAAAAAAGGAAAGAATTTCCCTTCACAGATATGTGCGTGCGGCCAGTATATTGATGAATAGAGCCTCCTATGAGGATTGTTTTCAATACCTCGAAAAAATTCAACAACTATTGGGTTCTAATTTTACTCCGGAAGACGAAAGAAAAGTGTTACTACTAAAAGCAGAGGTCTTGCAAGCAACGGGACAAACGAAAGAATCGACAACCATTCTTCGAAAAATAGTGGAAATGCACCCACTGGAAGGAAAAGCTCTGATCATGCTTGGACGACATGCATGGCAGGACAAGGATTATGTGCTCGCAAGTTTACACTTTGAACGAGCCAGTAAAATTGATGAGTTCGAAGCGCCCGCATTGATCGAACATGGGAGGATGATGGTAGGAATCCGAAATTATGAAAAAGCAGTTCGGCTTCTTGAACGTGCAGAAGATATTGACCCTCAACCCAGAATCAGCCGATTTCTCGAATCCATTCGCAACTTGCTACTAACCGCTCGGGTTCGACTATAAAAACGAAAGAGAACCGACTTGCAACGCATCAACATATCATGATATGTTGATATGAAAATGACAAAAGGAACTTCAATTTCGGAATTCTTCAAAAGTGAGAAACCCATTTTCTCGTTGGAATTTTTTCCTCCCAAAAATGATGCAGGGGGAGAAAGGATTCTCAAAACTGCCGGTATACTCAAACCATACAATCCAGATTTTGTTTCGATCACTTATGGTGCCGGGGGTAGTACCCGGGAGACCACAATGCAATATGCACGAATCCTGAAAAATGATTTTGGGTTTGAAGTAATGCCCCATTTAACCTGTGTCGGACATACTCAGGATGAACTACTCAAAATCCTTGAGGATTTCTCGGAGGAAGGATTCTGTAATATTATGGCCTTGCGCGGCGACCCTCCCCAGGGAGAAACTCAGTTTCAACCTGTCAAGGGAGGTTTATCTTTCGCCACAGAACTGGTCGCACTGATAAGAAAATATTTCCCCCACTTTGGAATTGGCGTAGGGGGATACCCTGAAAAACATCCTGAATCTCCCAGCAAAAAAGAAGATTTGTATCGCCTGAAAGAAAAAGTCGATGCCGGTGCAGACTTTATTACGACTCAACTATTTTTTGATAATGAAGTCTATTTTCAATTCGTAAAAGATTGTAAAGCCAATCAAATCGATATCCCTGTGCTTCCTGGCTTACTGCCCGTCTTATCAATGGGACAGGTGCAAAGATTTTGCAAAATGTGTGAAGCAACGCTACCAGTCGCACTCAGGGATAGATTGCAGGACTCGCCCGAGTCAGAACAGCCTGGCGTTGGTTCCAATTGGGCAAAAGAACAGGTACAGGAACTTCTCGACGGAGGTGCCCCCGGTTTCCATCTCTATGCACTTAATCAATCGGCAGCGAGCGTGGAAATCCTCGAAGGAATCAAAGCATAATTAATCAGCAGGTTAGAAACCTGCGACTTCTATAATCTCGGCTTTTTCCTTAAGTTGGTCGAGGAATTTGTCGAACTTGGTATCTTTCCTTCTTTCTCCGAGGTACTCAATTATTTTCTCTTTCACCTCACTGAAAGGGGTCAATTGAGCTTCCTTACGATCATGTAATTGTATGATATGAATGCCGAACTGAGTTTTAATTGGCTCGCTGATATCGCCTGGTTTTAATGCAAATACTGCTTTTTCAAATGGTTCCACCATTCGTCCTTTTCCAAAGGTTCCCAAGTGTCCATCATTTTGTGCATCATCTGACTCCGCCTGAACTGCTTCTTTAAAGTCTTTTCCTCCGATAATTTCTTTCCTTAGTGTTATTATCTTTTTCTCTGCTTCTTCAAATTCATCCTCTGTCTTTGCCATTTTTAAAATGTGCGACGCAGTAACCGTCACTTCAGTCTCAAATAAATCAGGCCTTGCCTCGTAGTATTTCTGGGCCTCTTCCTCAGAAACCGGTTCACAGGTAGTCTCCTCTTCGAGCAACTTGTTAAATTGACACTGGCTAATGATTTCCTTTTTCAGGTCTTCCTGAGTCTTGATTACGGGGTGCTTTCCCTTGGAAAATGCCTTCTTACCCCCATTTTGACTAATCCATTGCTTCATTCCCAAACTCACTTCCTCCGCATCAATTTCATATCCCCGTGTTTGGCTCTCCTGCCCCATTAGAGACTGATCAATCATTCGGTCCTTCGCCAAGTCCAATGCCGCTAATTGGATGACTTCTCGCGGTTTGCCCGGCATTGACTTTTCAACCTGTTCGAAAAGAGACTGCGCCTGTCTTTCAATCGCCCAATCTGGAATAATATGTTCATTTACTTTTACTGCCATGCTGCTTTCCCTAACTTGAATATGAAAAAAGAACAAGTCCGAACAGTACAACCCGACTTTTAAAGGGAACCCTATCTCAATTTAGTCTCAATAAAATTGACCCGATTTATAAAGGTGTTTAAGTAATGGAATAACCTAATGAAAATTATTTTTTAAATAATGAAACTTTGTGACAAGGAAACATGGGAAAGTTTTTCCGACTTCCTGTCCAGCAAGGGCTTGCGGGTAACTGGGCAACGAAAAGGAGTACTGGAAGCATTGTTTCGCCAATCCGGGCACTTTACTGCAGACCAACTGTTACAGGATGCGCAAAATTTAGATGAAACTGTATCCCGAGCGACAGTGTACAGAAACCTTCCCTTACTCGTTGAAAGTGGAATTATCCGAAAAGTTGACATTGGAACCGATAATAAATTTTACGCCCTCAATGGAAGATCAGATACATTTAAAGCACAGGTGGTATGCTCAAACTGCAATAAAATTTTCGATATTGAAGCCCCCTTCCTGGAATGGTACGGAAAAACAGTTTCAGAAAAATTGGGTCTAGATGTAAAGGACCAGAGACTTCAGGTTCATGCAGAATGTCCGGATTTCCGCAAAAATGGAACCTGTAAGAAAGAGTCTTAATCATGAATGAATTAGAGGAGAATAAATTTGACCTAAAACTCTTCCGTCATCAACCGGATGCAGAAACTCTTAATGCCCAGCAGGAAGAAATAATAAGGTTAAAAAAAGAAAAAAATGCAGTTATCCTATGTCATAATTATCAAATAGAACCCATTCAGCAAGTTGCCGATTATGTCGGTGATTCCCTGGGTCTGGCAAGACAGGCAGCTGAAACTGAGGCTGAAATTATTGTTTTTTGTGGCGTTCACTTCATGGCTGAAACAGCCAAGATTTTGAATCCTACAAAAACGGTTCTTCTTCCCGATATTGACGCAGGGTGCTCCCTTTCAGATTCCTGCCCGGCACCACAATTAGCGGATTACAAAAAAAAATTCCCCGACACCTATGTGGTTGCCTATGTTAATTGCTCAGCTGACGTAAAAGCACTCAGCGATGTCATTTGTACGAGTGGAAACGCGGTTCAAATCGTTAATAATGTTCCGGAAAACAGAGAGATTCTATTTGTTCCAGACCAAAACCTGGGTCAATGGGTCATGGGGCAAACCAACCGAAAAATGAAACTTTGGCCGGGGAGTTGTTACGCACATGTTCTCTTTACCAAAGAATCCATTGAACGCTGCAGGCTCGAACACCCCGGTGCCCCCGTTGTGGCACACCCTGAATGTGTGGAATCAGTTCGAGACTTATCCGACGAAGTTTGTAGCACCGAAAAAATGGTCCACTACTGCAAAAGTAATCCCTCCGAAAAATTTATAATCCTTACTGAAACGGGAATGATGCACCGTCTTACCCGCGAACTCCCTGACAAATCATTCATTGCAGGACCGACTGGAAATTGTGCCTGTAATGATTGTCGATTCATGAAAATGAATACTCTTTCTAAATTAGCAAACTGCCTAGAAACAGGCGGTCCAGAAATCATCATGGATGATAAAATTATTGATCAAGCAAGAGTTCCCATCGAACGAATGCTCGATTGGAGTTAGTTCGCTTTGGTAAAAAAAGGCATTTGCTCAGTTAGCCTACTAATCAATCTAACTAAGATCCCTTTTTTCAATTCAACAAACCTTAAATTGTAAGAATTATTTAAGTAAAATTCAGTTGCCGGCTACTTTAATTGCCGCATTTGAATAAGGTCCTTGGCCTTTCTTTTTGCCAGCCTCCAACATATCGGGCATCTCGGGATAAGAAACTAAGAAATTATGCTCATCCACCAAATTGAAGACATAATGCGTACTGCCAATCGGAAGCACACCGATTAATCGATTTCCTTTTATTTGAGCTGGTGTCACATACCATTCCTCAGACTTCATTCCTCCGTTCAAGGTGTAACAAATTTGTCCACCAGTCACTCTCGATCCATGTTCTTTAAACTGTGCCCATACCTCGTTTCCACTTTTTCCATTTCCTACCAGAGAACAGACCATTTCTTTATGGGCAGATATCCCTTTATAATATGGGTTTTGATAGGGATAGGATGCATTCATTGCATCTAACTTGTAAAATAACTTTTTTCTCATCTGCTCGGCCTTATGAGGCATTTCCGCAGCTAAGTTTCTCGCTTCTTCAATATCAATTCGTTTGGAGGGAGTAGGATAGTCACGATACAATTGATAAAGTTCAAGCCTAGGCTTTTGGGGCATATAGTTATAAATTAACTTCCAACCATTTTCTCGCAAAGTAGATTGCTGAGCCACTCCATGAGGAAAGTGCCAGACCATTGAATCTCTAGTTTCTCCATGACTGTCCTTTATTAAGTTTGCAGACTGAGGATCAGTCTCCAAGAAATTCCTTAAATCGGAGCCATCTACATTTTGCACTTTTGGCCTTTTGGTTCCCGTCCAAGCCAGAATAGTCGGATAAAAATCCAAGCCATTAACCATCACATTACTTTCCTGATTAGCTTTAATCTTTGGACCACTAATGATAAACGGAACCCTTACCCCACCCTCTTTCGCATTGATCTTGCCCTTATCCAATGGATAGTTATCGGTAATGATTTCACCCGGTACTCGTTCCATTCCTCCATTATCAGAAGTCAGTATGATATAGGTGTTCTCGATTAACTTGTGCCCCGGCCAGCGCGGATCATCAGTTTCTTCAAGATACTGAATTACCATTCCAAAGTAGTGATCAAGCATTTCAACCATCGCACAATAGTAAGGATTTTGCTGTCCCTTCAATTCCCAACCATTTGGATTGGTTGGAAAATCCACACCCAGCTTGTCGCAATACTTGTTAAGTAATGCCTTGCTACGAGAATGGATTGGCGTATGAACGAGCCATGCTGCGTAGTAAAGAAAGAAAGGCTTATCTCTATTTTTTTCGATAAATTCAATCGCATCCAGTGTCGTTTGGTCTTTTGGAAATCCAAACTGATCTAACTGATAGCGATCATTCTTCGCCCGACTGGCAAAACCCTCCAGGCGATTGGGTCGCATTGCCCGACTTTCACCGAGGTCATGGCGTGTAAATTCAAATCCCTGATCCTCAGGTTGAGGAAATGCATTGTGATCAATTGCCATGTGCCACTTACCCGTATGCCCAGTTGCGTATCCATTTCCCTGAAGAGCTTCCGCTATGGTTACCTCCGATAACTTCATTCGTCCGCTGATCCATGGATCCATGACCGCGTGAGCAGTCTTGTTGTAGGGGGTCGGAGGATTCCCCCCTACTACATGAGTCTTTTGCGCAACCGCAGGGTGTCGACCACTCATTATCGCACAACGGGTGGGAGCACAGGTGGGTGCCGGCGAATAACCCTGGCGAAAAAGCACTCCTTTTTTTGCTAAAGCATCAATATGGGGAGTTTCCATAGGTGACTTCACATCAATGTCATAACAGCCAACATCCTGCCATCCCAAATCATCCGCCAAAAGCAAAACTACATTTGGGCGACTCGGCCGATCCTGAGATAAAGCCGGGGTTATAAACCCAAGTAATGGAAGAAGAAAAAGCGAAGCAACTAAGTTTTGAAAAAGAATCATTATTTACCCACCGACCGAAAAAAAATTATCAGAACGAATTAAACTTACCCAACTCAAATAACGACTCAACCATATAATAATCAATGAAAATTGCTTTTGTTATGATAAAAATATTAATTACTACAATATACCTAATATCATATCATAATTTAATATATTGTGATCAAACATTTAAAACTACAGACAACTACCTATTTCATAAGGATAGTATATACGATTTTTTAATTTGACATA
>NZ_CAXLMO010000068.1:0-7577 GCF_964187635.1 Candidatus Seribacter sulfatis
CTGCATTCCATTACGCAATATTTTCAAAATTTCAATTGATCGATTCATTTGAGCCGTGCAATTACGCCCGAATAAGGTTAATGAAGCAACAGGAAATTTCTTAATATGAGCATTCATCAATCCAAAAAGGAAAAAGAAGGAGACGACCACGATCTTTTTTACCAAGAATGCTTGGACAAAGCTGAAGGAGATGAATTGCGAGCTTTGGCAATGTATAACTACAGGAAAACAGAGCCGAGTCCCGGAAAAGCCCAAGACCTAGATCAAAGGGAAAAATGGCCCATGCTAGTGCCACTTCTTATTCTTTACACGCTAGGAACAATCGGTGTGCTTGCACTTGTGTTTGGCTTTCTCGCAAGCCGATTAAATTGGTGGTAAGAGGTAATTTTACTGAAAGAAACAGCGTTTCGTTCCAATAAATAGTATAATATATATTAATAGACCCTTTTTAAAAGTGGTTTGGAGAGATAGTTAACAGCTCAAGTAAAACAGAAAATAACTGAAATTTACTTCTAGAAAATTCTGGCTTTATTGCATTCAGGTATAGAAATATCGAAGGATAAAACATGTTCCAGATTGAACGGAGTTGATAACCATTAAAATATTCTATTTGAGTTTAAAATCACCATCATAAGTATGCCACATTTCCAGCATTATTTCTGTATGGTGAATTACCATACAATAAGAAAATTATGATCATGGGTACATTAAAAAAAACATGATTATAATTTGTACAACACACCTGAATAATGAATAGATAGACTAAAAATAATTGAGTAAGGTAATCAACCTTACATAATGTGTGGAAATAGTGAACCAAAAATGTAAGGCATTTCAACTTGCAATATTTATATTTGAGTATCTTATCATAGTGATGAATTTATTTTCCGAGCACCTTAATTCACTAGTACGAAGCCACCCTGATAACCTCTCCTGTATCGCTCATAAGGCCCACCTCAGTCGACCTTCTCTTTATGATCTTATCAATGGGAAAACCCTTCCGAAGAAATCCACTTTAGAAAACCTTTGTTCTGCTCTTTCCCTGTCCGAAAATTCAATTAAGAACCTTTTCAATTTGAACAAGTCAGAACGGCTACGAAGTTCCCGAAAAGAACACCAGTATTATCTCCAGCAAAAAAAAATTCTGATTTCTGAGGTTAGTTCGCTACTATTAGGAAAAGGTCATGAGATTTCCCGGCCAATTAGCGCAGGTGAAGCGGATCTTGTTTTGCGACTCAATTCACAACGAATCCCTATTCTAATCTGCCCAACCCCATTAGATTATCCAAAAATATTGGGAAGCTTACTAAGTTCGATGTTTCAACTTTCAAGTGAGAAAGGATATGTTTGCACCCCATACATTAAATCCTTGGATCGAAAAACGGTAAAGTTATTTAATTCTCACGGCATCTTAATTTTATCTATTAAGGGAATACTCAAAGAATTAAAATCACTTCGTTAACACCTTCCAAAGTCACTTTAATTCCATAAGTCACTTAAATTGAGAATTTTAAATTTAATTATAACCTATCCCACTCCCCTACCCCACCGACCTCGAATACGGACTTTCCTAACAGAGATGAAAGTTTAAAGTAATATTTTCACTAATAAATACCGAAGTTAATGACGGAAAAAATCATCATACCCTAATAAATTCAGATTATTTTTTAGCAGGATTAATTAATTATATCCTATGATTAACTCCCTTTTCCTTCTATTAGCACGGTCTTTTCTATGCCCTATCTAAGGCTTTGGGAGTCCTCTCCAAGGAAATAAAGTCTCGCAGTTATTCCTACGTAGGAAATAAATTTTTGGACTAATCTTTACTATACAAAAAGGCAGATATGAATACATGCCTAGTAACATTTAGATTTCCGCCAAAGTATTGAGAGTGAATTGATCAAACCGTTTTTAATTTGATTCAGCCTCAAAAGACAAAAGATCGTCCTTTAAAAGGGAATTTATCTTTAAAGGTTGTTTGTTGACGAAGTTAAACATCTTCTATATTGATATTAGCCTTCAACATGGGTCGGTAGCTCAATCGGTAGAGCAGTGGCCTTTTAAGCCATTGGTTCCGGGTTCGAGTCCCGGCCGGCCTACCATTGTTGATTTCTCTAAAGTTTTGTGCGGTATAGTCGATTATGTAATTTTAATTAATCCTATTTTTCGATGATTTCCCCAGTTAATAACAATCTCACCGGTCTTGTCTTTGAATCCCATAATGACAAAATTGATTTAGAACAGTCACTCGCAAAGCTTTCTTCTGGCAACAAACTCGTTCGAACTGGAGATGACACTGGGGCATTTAGTCAGGCTTCTAAACTTGGCTCCAAAAATAAAAGAGATTTAGTCAGTTTACAAAATCTACAAAATCTCCTTTCTTACACTCAGGTTCAAGATGGTTCTCTTCAATCTGTGGGTAAAATTCTGAACCGACTTGGGGAGATTACTGTTCGTGCATTAGATGTTACCTCGACCGATGCAGATCGTGAAAATTACAATAAAGAATTCCTTGAATTAGCCGATCAACTAGATCAATTAAAAACTGAGGATTTTAATGGGCTTGAATTATTTGGTGCCGGCTCGTTTAGCCAAGATAAAAAAGATTTTATAGAAAGCTTAAAGAAAAACTGGCTGGAGGCATCTGAGGTAATTATAAATCAAGAATACGGTTGGACTACTGCACCTGCTGATAGTTGGGACTTAATAGTTAATGAAAATGATACAGGTGGTTATGCGGCATTTGTGAGAACGGCACAATACGGAGATGGAACCGCCGATGTAATTGAAATGCAATTCGATCTCCCTGATTTTGCTGCACCCCATACATCCCCCAATTCAACTGCAGATCGAGTTGTTGCCCATGAAATGGTTCACCTCATGCAGGCACAGAATTCCTATTACGGTGATATTACTGGAGATGGTTCGAGCAGAGGAACCTGGTTTAAAGAAGGCTTAGCTGAATTTATTCATGGAGCGGATAGTAGGGTAAACTCTATTTTGAGCGGGAATGGGAATGATTTTTCAGCATTAACTTCTGCCATCGGATCAGGAAATGAAAGTTGGGTTTCTTCCGAGCAATATGCAACAGGATATCTTGCGGTAAAATTCCTCCACAGTAGAATTAAAGCAAGTGGGCAAGCCGACGGTATAAAGCATATGACAACTTGGATGAAAACTCAGTTTGATGATATAACTAAGACTTCTTCTGACAGCGGAATTGATGATTACTTTCAAACTTTTAATATCTCAAAACCCTCGGGAGGAAACTTTTCAAGTAATTCAGATTTTATTTCCAATTACGATGGTAGTGATGGGCAAAATTTCATTTCTAATCTGCGCACTCTTAATCAATTTACCAACACTGATACTGGTTCAATTCGAGGCAGTGATGAGGGGGGTACTACTCTCAATGCCCAAGCCGTTGTCCCAGATACTTCCGGAACTCCAGGTAGCAGTTATGTGGAAGAAGAAGATAACTCCTCATTGGCTGCAACAATTGACGGCACGGGGCTCACTTATGATTTAAAGAGCGTAAATACTGTTACAGTAAACACAGATACTTACAATATTGAGTCCATTACCAATGCCAAAAGTACCTTAACTCAAATTACGACCTGGATTGAAAATTTAGCTTCCGAAAGAGCAAATGTGGGAGCCAATATGAGTCGATTAGAGAAAGAAATGCAAAATTTGAATGGCAAGATTACTACTGGAGAAATGGCAGTGGGACGGATTCAGGATACTGATGTGGCAACAGAAAGTACCAAGTTTGCATCCAGTCAAGTCCGCATGCAGGCGAGTATTGCCATTCTTGCACAAGCAAAGGATTTAAATGTTGGCATAAGTGATTTAATCCGGGGCATTATGATCGGCCAGTCTTAGATCTTTCTGCGCACTACCCTACCCATTTTTGAAGTAACGGAAAATCAACCTTGCCGGTGGGAAGTATTGGAAATTCCGCAATAATCTGAACTTTTTTGGGAATCCATAAATTGGGAAGTCCATTCTCGCTTAATTTCTTTCGGAGCTTTGGAAAATCAATTTCCTGATCAATTACTAAAATGAGTTGCTCCCCTTTATTCTCATCGGATTTCCCAATAATGAGTAAAGATGCTTCATTCTCCTCATTGCCAAAGAGAATCTGCTTGATGCGAGCTTCAATTGTTTCATGAGGTACCATTTCTCCCCCAATTTTTGAAAATCGTGATAATCGACCCTTAATAAATAAAAAATCATCCTGATCTAAATAACCGATATCCCCGGTAACAAACCAATTCTCCTTCGTAAGTACTTCATTCGTTTTTTCTAAATCATTCAAATAACCGGAAAAAATATTGGGACCTCGAAAACATAGAAGTCCGCTTTCTCCCACTTGTAAATCTTCGCGGGTTTCTGGGTGAATTGTTTTACACTCAATATCGGAAAACAAATGACCAACTGAACCTTCACGGGATCCCTCTTTGGGTAAATTAAAACTTATTACTGGAGAAGTTTCTGTTAACCCGTAGCCTTCTAGATAGGAACAGTTGGCAAATTCTTCCCATTTCTTTTTAAAAGAACTCTCCGTTTTCTCTGCTCCCGCTACTACATAGCGAATTGATTCAAAATCTTCCTTCTTTCCTTTATTCAAAAAACCACGCAAAAAAGTGGGGGTTCCCAACAAAAAAGTAATTTTTTCTTTCTGAATGGCATGAAGGCCAGACTTCACATCCAAAGGAGATGGAACAGTGACGAATGGAATATCATAAAGTAATGGGAAACAGGTGGATACAGTGAATCCAAAACTGTGAAATAACGGCAAATTGGCAAGGATCTTGGCGTCCTTATCAAAAAGTCCCAATCGGTTAATTTGAGCACAATTAGACAGAATATTTTGGTGTGTAAGGACAACCCCTTTGGGTTCACCAGAACTTCCACTTGTAAATAATAGCGTCGCTTCCTCGGAATCAATTTTACTTGGAATTTTAAGAAAGAATCGAGCCAATTGATAAGGAAATTGTAATAAAACCGCTTCTTTTATGAGTCGATAAGGAGTTAAAGATATTTTTTGCAACCAAGTTGAAATTTCAAATAAATCATCAGTCCATGGAAAATCTGGAAATTTATTCATCATCTTTGTGGCGGATATGATAGTTTTAATCTCCGCTTTTTGAATAAGGTTTTCCGCAATATTCGAACCGAGAGAAAAATTCAAATTAACCGGGATTTTTCCGGCAAATAAAACCGCAAGGTTTGCAATTGTTCCGGCTAATCCAGGGGGTAAAATAATCCCAATTCGTTGGGAATGAGAATTTTTCCGCAAATGAAGTCCTAATTTAACGGAAAGGATTAAAAGTTTTTTCCGGGAGCATATGAAGGGGCCCGGTAATCCATAATCCACCAATGGTGCATGCGAAGTCTTTTTCATCAAAGATTGGAAAAATGCTTCTGCTAAATGCTTTTTTTCGTTTTGAATATCCAAGATTATTTAAACTTAGCGTAAAGGCTTTGTGGTTGCCATAAAAACATCGCATAGGATACTATTTTTGTTATGAGCTTTTGCTATACATTATATTGCTCCAAAAGCATTTACCCAAAAAATTTCAATCGAATTTCGTAGCCCGATTTTCGGGTATACTTTACTCTTGAAAGTCGGGCTATTCACTATTTCTTTACTTTTATTTTTGAATAACCAACCCAAGACAAGTCAACTTTATTTAATATTTACTTTACCGTGAACGAACCAGAAAAAAAACACACCATTATTTATGATACAACCCTTCGAGATGGTTCTCAGGCTGAGGGCGTTTCTTTTACCGTTACCGCAAAACTGCGAGTCGCTGAAAAACTCGATCAATTCGGTATCGATTACATCGAAGGAGGATGGCCAGGGAGCAACCCAAGGGATATGGCTTTTTTCGAAAAAGCAACTGAACTCAATCTAACTCATGCTAAAATTGCTGCTTTTGGTTCCACGAGAAGAGCGTCCTCCCCTGTGGAAGAGGATCCACAAATTAAACTCCTTTTAGATGCCAATACTCCAGTTGTTACTATTTTCGGAAAATCATGGCTTTTACATGTAACTGATGTGCTGCGCACTACTCCGGAAGAAAACCTAGCCATGATTGAAGACTCAGTTCGCTACCTTAAAGCACAAGGTAAAGAAGTGGTGTATGATGCCGAGCATTTCTTTGACGGTTACTTAAGTAATCCAGAATATGCCTTATCAACACTGGCTGCTGCAGAAAAAGGGGGCGCTGATTTTTTAGTACTTTGCGAAACTAATGGGGGTAAGCTCGTACCACAAGTGAAGGAAATAACCGAAACTGTAGTGAAGAAATTTCCCAATACAAAAATAGGAATGCATTGCCATAACGATGCTGGAGTTGGAGTTGCCGTCAGTTTAACCGGGATTGAGGTCGGTGCAAAAATGGTACAAGGAACTATGAATGGATACGGGGAAAGAAATGGAAATGCAAACCTGACCACCATTATTCCCAATCTTGAATTGAAGATGGGGCATACCACAAATTGCAGCGACCACCTTTCGAAACTCCGCGACCTTTCTTTCTTTATTGATGATTCAACCAACCTGAGACCTGACATTCGTGCCCCCTATGTAGGTGCTGCCTCCTTTGCCCATAAAGGAGGCGTGCATGCGGATGCCGCCTCTAAGTCCAATCGAAGTTACGAGCACATTGACCCTGCTTTAGTTGGAAACCGTACCCGAGTTTTAGTATCAGATATGTCCGGACGGAGTAGCATCATGATGAAGGCAAAGGAAATGGGGATGGAAGTTGATGGTCGATCGCCCGAAATGAAATCATTCCTTGAAGAATTAAAAAGGTTGGAATTCCAAGGGTATGAATTTGAAGCGGCAGATGCTTCCTTTGATTTATTACTGAAGCGTTTTCTAAGAGGTGAAGATTCTGCATTTAAAGTTCTGCGTTATCATGTCGGAGTTTCGAGCGATGGAAGCGAAGAGGAATCCAAATCGGAAGCAACTGTTAAACTGATGGTTAAAGATGAAATTCGACATACAGTTGCCGAAGGAAACGGACCGATTTCGGCTTTAGATCATGCCCTTAGGAATGCCCTAGAAAAAGACTTTCCGTTCATCCAGGAAGTTCGCTTAATTGATTTTAAAGTTAGAATCCTAGAGAGTAATCTTGGAACAGATGCAATTACTCGAGTCCATGTAGAATCCACTGACGGGAACAAAACTTGGGGGACAGTTGGCGTGAGTGATAATGTAATTACCGCAAGTTGGGAAGCACTGGTAGATTCAGTCTCATATAAAATTCAATTTGCATCCTAGGTAAATTCATGCACGAGGACACGCGGTCCGGTGGGTCTCCATATTTTTGGATTTGTTGATCTAAAACATACATTGGTAGGAATGCCTAGATTAGCAGCTAAATGAGAGGGTCCCGAATCATTTCCCCAAAATTGGGCCACTCCTTTCAACAGAATTTCTTTATATCTCTCTATCGAACTGGGTACTATCATTTGAATTCTATCGGAATTACAAAATGTTTCATTCTTAAATAATTCTAAGGCGTCGCGATCTGCTTCTCCGAAAGAAAAAACCACCT